>JASFLF010000056.1:0-10159 GCA_050118235.1 Gammaproteobacteria bacterium
GGCGAGAAGTCGCCGATCAGTTCCAAGACACAGACCGGCAAAGACGACGATTAGGCCTTTTTATGAATAAACCGCATCGCAACAGCATTTTTGTCGAACGCGCCAAGATCCTGGCCCATCAAGCGTATGCCGGGGAGCAATATATTCTTACCGTGCAGGCGCCGCACATGGCCGAGCACGCCAAACCGGGCCAGTTTGCCCATATCCAGTGCGATGAGGCTTTGCCCATGCGCCGGCCCATCTCCATTATGCGTACCCACAAAAACGGTTCGGTGGATTTTTTGTATAAAGTATTTGGCGAAGGCACGCGCTTGTTGTCCCGGCAACCGGTGGATCAAAAACTCAGTATCATGGGGCCCATAGGCAATAGCTTTGAATCCCACATGGACAAACCCCGCACATTACTGATCGGTGGCGGGGTAGGCATACCGCCCATGGTATTTTTAGCGGATAGACTCAGGGCCATCAAAGGCGCCTATCAGCCTTTTGTGATTATGGGATCCGAAGTACCGTTCCCGTTTAAGGCCGAACCATCCAAGTTTATGGTCCCGGGTGTGCCCAGCGAAGCCATCGCCGCCATGCCGTTGATGGAGGATTGGGGTATCGCCAGCCGCTTGGCCAGTATGCAAGGCTACCCGGGTTGTTTTGAGGGTTATGTAACGGATTTAGCGCGCGCCTGGCTCAACGCGCTGGATGACAAGCAACGCCAGGAAGTCGCCGTGTTTGCCTGCGGCCCACACCCCATGTTAGAGGCAGTGGCTAAATTGGCGCGAGAATATCGCCTGCCATGCCAGGTTTCCCTGGAAGAATTCATGGCCTGTGCCGTAGGTGGCTGTGCGGGCTGTGTGGTGCAAGTGCAAACCACAAAGGGGCCGGCCATGAAACGAGTGTGTGTGGACGGCCCCGTATTTGATGCTAAAACGGTGTTTGTCTAAGCGTATCAGTCAAAACGATATTCCGACTCGTCCAAAAAGGAAAACGATAAAAACGTCGACAACAAGGCGATCACAAAAATACCGGCTAAGGGCAACATGCACATGATAACGCCCACGATGATCCAGGCATCACGAACGATTTTACGCTTTTGCCGGTATTGGGCCGTATCTCGAAAAGAGATCCAGCGGTTTTGATTTCGATCGTATATGAGCATCGCGGCGCTCCCTTCAATATTGTGGTTCGTGAGTCGTCGGGCCGGATTTAGCTACTAAACCGTGTGACCTTCTAAACGGCGCATAGTTTGAAATGTTTAACTGCGAACAGCCGACCTACCAACAACCACTATTTTCTTTCCCTGGCGAACAAGTCTTTGAAATAATCCAGAAAAGTGTCTTCTTTGTAGTCGCGAAATTCACCGGCGTCGAAAAACACGCCGAAACAACTGTGACAGGTTTCATACCAAATGTGCCGTTGATTAAGATCTACCATTTTAATCATGGGGATATGGCATTTTGGGCAGATGACATCGGGTTTATCGTTATATTGTTTGCCGATTTCAGGATCACCGTCGTCGATTGTTTCCGAACCGCTAATTCTTTTTAAGTCTTCGTGTTCCAGCATATCAAACCACAGTCCTTTGCAAGCGGTGCAACGGTCCACTTCAAACGCGGCAAAATTCACTTTTTCCATTTTTGAGTCACATTTGGGGCATTGCATATCAAACCTCCGGTCATTCAACATGTACTAATAACTATATGTTGAATTTGAATTGGGAGGTAGAAAAATTTGGAGAATATTTGATCTGGTTAGGAAATTGGCGCGTGTATCAACCGGTGTGCGATACAGAAATCACTAAAAAGGACGATATCAAATAACGGATAAACGGCGAAAATTATTTATGAGGAAAAACGCCATGAAGATGAATCGCAATATGCACCCTATCGATCAGGTGTTACGTGTTTTTCTGGGTATCGTATTGATATACATTGGGTTTTTTAATGGAGAATTAATCAGCGACGCGCTCTATAGAACTTTGCTGGGCGGTTTTGGGGTGATAAATCTTATCTCAGGAATAATGGCAGTATGTCCCGTCTATGTGATGGCTGGCATCAATACCTCACGCAAAGTCTCTCATAGCCAATAGTCCCGGTATTGATAGCGTTCTGATATGGATTTACGACGCCTGCTACTGACGTTTGTGGGTTTGGCCCTGTTGGTATTGATATTATTCGGGGTGCTGGCGCACCGTATTGCCCGGGATTCGGCGGATCAACAACAGATTCATACCCTTTCATTGCTGGCACAAGATCAAGCAGAGCAAATCAAGCGATGGTTGGAACAGGGACTTTCGCCAGAGTCCATCATCGAACTGAAACATCAATATCAACATGCCATTCAATTTGTATTGCTTGACGGTCAGGGCAAAATACTGCCAGGGAGCAACGCAAACGAAGTGGCGTCCAGTGCAATCAGTGCCTACGTCTATTCGCTGCATGACGATGTATACAGTGGCAAGTTCAGTTTGCAGGACAAACTCTATATTTGGGTTCATCAACGCATTGCCGATGAGAACCTAGAATTTATCCTATTTATAGAGCAACAGAATCCCGCAAACGCCCCGATTCTAAACCTTGGTGCTCGCTTTCTAGTGACGGGATTCATTGTCATTTGGATAGCGGTATGGGGGGCGCTCATACTCTTTAGCCACATATCTCGAAAAACCGATAAGCTGGAAGCCGAACGCAAACGCAGCGACGAACAAGTGCGATTGCTACTCAATTCCACGGCCGAAGCGATTTACGGCATAGACGCGCAAGGTAACTGCACATTCTGTAATCCAGCGGCATTGCAAATGCTAGGTTATACCTGCGACACAGATTTGTTGGGGAAAAACATTCACCAACTCATCCACGACAAAACCAACGGTTGCGAACACCCTACGCGTCAATATGCGCTAAATGACGTAATAAGCGAAGGCGAAGGCGTGCACGTACCACACGATGTATTCCGGCGTGCCGATGGCAGTTGCTTTCCCGTGGAATACCGAGGTCATCCCATACGCCATGCAGACAAAATCGTGGGCGCAGTAGTGACCTTTTTAGACATCAGCGAAAAGTTGCAGGCCGAGCAGGAAATGCAAAAACTCTCGCACGTCATCGAACAGGCTTCCGATGCTGTATTTATTACCGATAGCGACGGCATTATTGGCTACGTTAATCCGGCGTTTGAAACCATCACCGGTTACCGCAAAGAGGAGATCGCCGGCCAGCATTTTCAAGTGCTCAGTGCGGCCTACCACAAAAACCAGCCTGACAATCAGCTATGGCGCACGGTGATGCACGGTGAAATCTTTAGCGGCGTACGCCTGAACACACGCAAAGATCATGAAGAGTTTTACTCCCAGGTAGTGGTGGCACCGCTCAAAGACTCTAGTGGCAATATCACCCATATCGTGTTTACCTGTAGAGACATATCCGTGCAACTGGAGCAGGAAGCGAAAATCCAATCGGTGATTATTGAAAAACAAATTGCCGAACAAGCCAGCCGTGAAAAAAGCTCGTTTCTGGCAAACATGAGCCATGAGTTGCGTACGCCGTTAAACGCCATCATCGGCTACAGTGAAATCTTGCAGGAAGAGTGTGAAGAGGAACACCGCTTGGAAGCGGTGGAGGATTTGAGAAAAATTCATGCCGCCGGGACACACTTATTGGCTTTAATTAACGATATCCTGGATTTTTCAAAAATTGAAGCGGGTAAACTGGAGTTGCAATTTGAAGACATTGATGTCGGCGACATGCTGCAGGAAGTCGTGCACATGATATCGCCCCTGATGCAAAAAAATCGAAATCATTTTACCATACAAGTTCCCGATAGTTTGGGAATTATGCACACCGACGTCATCCGCTTGCGCCAGTGTCTGATTAACTTGTTGTCCAATGCGTCAAAATTTGCCCAAGGCAACAACGTATTGTTGTGTGTATCGCAGGATCAGCGTCAAGGGGATGTGTGGTTAAAATTTGCCGTGCAGGATCAAGGTATTGGCATTTGTGAAGACAAGGTCGCCAACTTGTTCAACGCGTTTTGCCAAGCCGATGCAACCACTACGCGCCGCTTTGGGGGAACCGGCCTGGGGCTGACCATTAGCCGCAAATTAGTGCGTATGATGGGTGGAGATATTGAAGTGACAAGTCAGCCAGGACAAGGTTCGACGTTTACCATTTGCGTGCCCGCGTACACACAAACCCGCCTTATGCAACCTACGGCCAACGTGGGATAGCCGGATAGGGGCTATTAAATCTCATCCACGCCCACCAGGGTAATGCCATCCAGACTGCTGCTTTCCTCTTCCTGGATACCGATTTTTTTATCCAGCTTGATCATTAAGCGCAATTCATTGGCCGAATCGGCGTGGTGCAAGGCGTCGTCGTAGGTGATTTCTCCGTCTTTGTACAATTCGTACAACGCCTGATCGAATGTGAGCATACCCAGATTATTGGATTTACCCATGACTTCTTTCAGTCCGGTGACATTACCTTCTTTGATCATTTGAGACACTAGTGGCGTATTAAGTAATACTTCCATGGCGACCCGGCGGCTGTTACGGTCGGGCGTGGGTATTAACTGCTGGGCGATGATGGCCCTTAAGTTCAGCGACAAATCCAGCAGGATCTGGTCGCGGCGGTCCTTGGGGAAAAAATTAATGATTCTATCCAGCGCTTGGTTGGCGTTGTTGGCGTGCAAAGTGGTTAAACACAAATGCCCGGTTTCGGCGAACGCAATGGCATGTTGCATGGTCTCCCGCGAGCGCACTTCGCCAATGAGGATGACATCGGGCGCCTGGCGCAAGGTGTTTTGCAGGGCCGCCTCAAAACTGTGGGTATCCACGCCCACTTCTCTCTGGGTGACGATGCAGCCGCCGTGTTCATGGATAAATTCCACCGGGTCTTCCACCGTGACGATATGACCGCTGCTGTTTCGATTGCGATAACCGATCATGGCGGCCAAGGTAGTGGATTTCCCCGTGCCGGTGCCACCGACAATAATGACTAAGCCGCGTTTACTCAGTGCCACGTCTTTTAATATTGGCGGCACACCCAATTCATCCAATTGCGGGATTTCCGTTTTAATGCGCCGCAATACAATACCCAATTGATTTTTTTGTTTGAAGATATTCACCCGGAAGCGACCGGAATCGGGGCGGGCGATGGCAAAATTGCATTCCCAATCGCGCTCAAATTCCTTGCGCATTTGCCGGTCCATAAGGTTGTAAGCCAGTTGGTGGGTTTGTTGGGCGCTAAGCGCTTGGTCAATGATGGGCTCCACCCGGCCGTGGATTTTCAGGCTGGGCGGCAGGCCTGCGGTGATGAACAAGTCCGAAGCCTCGCGCTCCACCATGGTCTTTAACAACTGGTTAAAGTCTTGTATGACCGTATGGTAATCACTAAACATGTTGGTGGCTGAACACTTTATCAATAAACATCCGCTATAACATAATCGCTATGGAAAGGCCCGTTCAAAGGTGTGGGAGAGTATACAACGCACTGGCAATAAAACACGTTTCCCGGCAATTTTAGATCAAAACTGCGTTTAAATCATGCAGTCTAAAACTGCGTGATTTAAAGTTGGTTTAATGAACAGGCGCCATCCATGATTAACCGCATGGACAGCGCCTGAAGACGGTTATTTAAAAGTGTCTTTATTGGCGGCTTTCTGTGCGGCGTCTTGTTTGCTCACCACCCCGCGGCGTACCAGATCCTGCAGGTTCTGATCCAGGGTTTGCATGCCCATGGAAACACCGGTCTGGATGGCGGAGTACATTTGCGCCACTTTGGCTTCGCGGATTAAGTTGCGAATGGCCGGGGTACCGATCATGATTTCATGGGCCGCCACCCGGCCGCCGCCGGTTTTTTTCAACAGGGTTTGGGAAATTACCGCGCGCAACGATTCGGATAACATGGAGCGCACCATTTCTTTTTCCGCCGCCGGGAACACGTCGATAATGCGGTCTATGGTTTTCGCCGCCGAACTGGTGTGCAAGGTACCAAACACCAAGTGACCGGTTTCCGCCGCGGTTAACGCCAAGCGGATGGTTTCCGGGTCGCGCATCTCACCCACCAGAATCACATCCGGGTCTTCCCGCAATGCCGAGCGCAAGGCTTCGTTAAATCCCAAGGTGTGACGGTGTACTTCCCGCTGATTGATCAAGCATTTTTTAGGCACGTGTACAAATTCAATAGGATCCTCAATGGTCAGAATATGACCGTGTTCGGTGTCGTTCTTATAATCGATCATCGCCGCCAAGGTGGTGGATTTACCCGAGCCGGTAGGGCCGGTGACCAACACCAAGCCGCGTGGCGTATCGGAAATTTCCGCAAAAATGGGTGGACAACCCAGTTGTTCAAAATTCAAGATAGTATTGGGAATGGTCCGGAATACCGCGCCAGCACCGCGTTGATGGTTGAAGGCGTTAACACGGAAACGGGCCAAGTCGGGAATTTCGAAAGAGAAATCCGTTTCCAGAAATTCTTCATAATCTTTGCGTTGTTTGTCATTCATGATGTCGTAAATCAACGCATGGACGGCTTTATGATCCATGGGGGGAACGTTAATACGGCGGACCTCGCCATCGACCCGGATCATAGGGGGTTGACCCGCCGATAAATGTAAGTCGGACGCGGCGTTTTTTACACTAAATGCCAACAGTTCTGAAATGTCCATAAGGTTCCTCTATTATTTCGATGTCGCTTTCAATTACGCAATCTATTCTGAAAAGGGTAAGACCGTGGAATTAAGCCCAGTGTCCATCTTATTAACGTCAGTTAGGGTAAAATACTTTACGCAAACCGTCCCTATTTGTAAAAGAAAGTTTGTCTCATAATGATTGGTAAAAGCTTGATTTTTAGAACATTCAACATCCACCCATAATAAACACGACATTACCACGATGAATTCCATTGCCAGCCGGGTGCAACATGTCCGTTCACAAATTCGCGATGCCGCATTGGCCTGCCAGCGTCGTCCTGACGAGATAATATTAGTGGCGGTGAGTAAAAATCACGACATTACCCAGATTCAACAGGCATACGCCGCCGGCTGCCGCCATTTTGGGGAGAGTTATGTACAGGAAGCCTTGGCAAAAATTAAGCAATTTCCGGTGCAGGAAATCGTGTGGCATTTCATCGGTCCCATACAGTCCAACAAAACCCAGGCCATTGCCACTCATTTTCAATGGGTACACAGCGTGGAGCGTGATAAAATCGCCAACCGTCTCAACGAACAACGGCCCATGGAGCTGCCGGCGCTAAACGTGTGTATTCAAGTAAACCTCAGCGGCGAAGCCTCCAAATCCGGTATTAGTGTGGAGCAAGTGCCGCAACTGGCCGCACAGATTCAGCAATATAAACGTTTGCAATTGCGCGGCTTGATGACAATTGCGAGACGGGCGGCCGATGGGGACGAGCTGCACCGAACTTTTACCGCACTGCGGAGCCTCCTGCAAGAGTTGAATTCCTCGGGAATGTCCCTAGATACTTTGTCCATGGGCATGAGTGGTGATTTGCACAGCGCCATAAAAGAAGGTGCTACCATCGTGCGGGTCGGAACGGGCATTTTCGGGCCCAGACAGTATAAAATAGCCAACAATCAGTAATGCACAATAACAGTTTGACTGGTCAATTCATCGCCACAGAAAATGCGGTCTGTATAAAAAACCTCGGTACAATACGGACTTGGACTACACTCTGTTACATTCAGCAATAACAATTGGGAATTGGTAAACTTTATGAAAATTGCATTCATAGGCGGCGGCAATATGGCGATCAGCCTCATCGGCGGATTGATCGCCGACGGTTTTGACCGCCAAGGTATCACAGTGGCGGACATCGATGAAAATCAACGCGAGGCTCTGGCAAAGCGCTTCAATATCCAAACATTCGACAATGCCCCCGCCGCCGCACAATCCGCCGATACGATAGTATTGGCGGTCAAACCGCAAGTGTTAAAAGAAGTTGCTCAGGAAATAGCCTCTGTGGTGCAAAGTCAAAAACCACTGGTGATTTCCATCGCCGCAGGCATTGGCACCGCCGATATTGCGCGCTGGTTAGGGGGTAAAGCCGCCATTGTACGGGCCATGCCCAATACTCCGGCCTTGGTGCAATGCGGCGCCAGTGGTTTGTTTGCCAATGCACAGGTCAGTGAAACACAACGCGAAGACGCCGAAACCATATTGCGAGCCACGGGCTTGACGGTGTGGATGGACAATGAAGAACAAATCAATGCGGTCACGGCATTATCCGGTAGCGGTCCGGCGTATTTCTTCCGTATTATGGAAAGCCTGGAAGCGGCCGGCCAACAACTGGGACTGTCCCAGCAAGCGGCACACCTTTTAACCCTGCAAACCGCCTTGGGGGCCGCCAAGCTGGCCATGGAAAGCCCGGACGATATCGCCAATTTACGTCAAAGCGTTACCTCACCGGGAGGCACCACCGAACAAGGTCTGCGGGTGATGGAGGAGCAAGACATCGATGAATTATTCAAAGCCGTACTGCAAGCCGCCAATGACCGGGCCAAACAATTGGCGGAGCAATGGGGTAACAAATAACTTTCGGGGACGAATTTTTTTGGGGAACAATTAATGGGTAATTACGCTGGCAATGCCGGAGTGTTTTTGATTCAAACGCTGTTCGGTTTGTATTTGGTTGCCGTGATGTTGCGGTTTTTATTGCAAATGACGAGGGCCGATTTCTATAACCCAGTGTCACAATTCTTGGTTAAAGTCACCAACCCCCCTTTAATACCCCTGCGACGTGTCATTCCCGGTTTGATCGGCATCGACATGGCGGCGGTGGTATTGCTCCTGGTTATCCAGGCGGTGGAGCTGGTGTTAGTGGGAATGGTTCAGGGATTTTCCTTGGGCATTCCCGGGCTGCTGGTGCTCACCGTCGCTGAGTTGCTGAACGTGCTGCTGAACATTTATTTTTTCACCATATTGATCCAAGTGATTCTCAGCTGGGTGAATCCCGGCGGTTACAATCCCGCCATTGCCTTGTTGTACAGCCTCAACGAGCCCATACTCAGCCGGGCGCGGCGCATAATTCCCCCCATCTCCGGATTCGATTTATCACCCATTGTGGTGTTCATCGGCATCCAGTTAATTAAGATTTTGCTGGTGTCGCCCATTGCCGATATCGGTAAGCGCTTGGCCTTTAGTTAGGAAACTTTGGTTAGGAAACTTTGGTTTGGCGACTTTGGTTAGGCGGTAATGGCGTGAGGCAGTACCTTTGATACCGTCGGCTGCGCCAAAGCACACTTATTATCAATGGCAAGATGTGGATCTGGTGCTGCATGTCCTTGTACAGCCCAAAGCGGGCAAAGACGAAATCGTCGGCCCACATGGCGATGAATTGAAAGTACGCATCAAAGCCCCGCCAGTGGACGGCGCAGCCAATCAAGGGCTGATAAAATACTTCAGCAAAGTGTGCAAAGTCCCAAAATCCCAGATTAGTATCGAGAGCGGCGAAGCCAGTCGCCATAAGCGCCTGCGCATCCGGGCGCCCAAGCGATTGCCTGAGGGGATTGAGGTTGCTGTCTAAAACCCATTTTTTAATCCGCCAAGACGCCAATTTTATTATTTTTTAATGCGACTCTTGCCGACAAGGAGCGGCACATATAGACTCGTTCCGAACCACGAACCACGAACCACGAACCACGAATAACGCCATCAAGCCATCTTTTTCGCCGCAAAAGCCGACACCAACGCCACCGGCTTGTGAATGCCAAAACCTTGCGCGAAATCCACGCCGATGTTTTGCAGTAATGCCAGCGTTTGCTCGTTCTCGACGAATTCCGCAATGGTTTTCAGCGCCATCACCTGGCCGATTTGGTTGATGACTTCCACAAAGGTCTTGTCCACCTGGTCTAACACCATGTCTTTGACGAAACTGCCGTCGATCTTGATATAGTCCAGGGGCAAATATTTTAAATAGCCAAACGAAGACATGCCGCTGCCGAAGTCATCCAGCGCAAACTTAAATCCCATGTCTTTTAACGCGGCGAATAACTGATTAGCATGGCTCCAGTTGGCGATGGCGGCGGTTTCGGTGATTTCCAAACATACCTGGCTGGGATTGATGGAGCGGCGCTTGTATTCATTGACACAAAACGGTAAAAACTGTGAATCGGCCAGCGACTGACCGGATATGTTGATGGCAAACGTGTCAAAAGG
>JASFLF010000057.1:0-10122 GCA_050118235.1 Gammaproteobacteria bacterium
GGGTATCATGGTGGCATCCCCCATGGGCGTTTCCGGCGGACTGCTGCATGTGTTTAACTACGCCACCAATCAAGCCGTGTTATTTCTCGCCGTGACCGCCGTATTATACCGCACCGGCACCACTGATCTGGACCGTTTGGGCGGCCTGGTGACCCGTATGCCGCTATCGTTCATCGCCATGCTGATGGGTATCATCGGCCTGGCGGGCCTGCCGCCCATGAACGGCTTCGTTTCCAAATGGATGGTGTACAAATCACTCATCGACAATGAAATGCCGCTGCTGTTTTTGGCCGCGGCCATAGGCACCCTGGGCACCATACTCAGTGTTTATAAACTCATTCACAATACCTTTTTGGGGCAGTTGCGCCTGGAACATCAGGACATTCAAGAAGTACCGTGGAGCATGAGTGTGCCCATGCTCATAGTAGGCGCCACGGTGTTTATCACCGGTTACATGCCGGGACTGGCGCTGGATATGGTCAGCCTGGCGCAACACGCTTTGGGCGTCGCGCCATTAAACTATAGTCTTGGTGGCGTGCAAACCGAACATGGCGGCCTCAACATGTTATGGGTGGTGAGCATACTCCTTTTCAGTATCGGCATCGGTGCCCTGGTGTTTTTCATGGGCAACCGCAGTACGAAAGTACATCAACTGGATAACTATGCCGGCGGCCATTTCCTGTCGGCAGACATACGCTATCATTACAGTCACAATTTTTACGCCGGGCTGATGCGGGTTATTGGCCCGTGGTACCGCGGCAGTATCGTCTGGCTGGAGGCGGCCGTGGGTTCTGCGGTGCAATTTTCCAGTTCGGTGGCCCTGGGCTTATATCGCCGGGTGAACGCCGCGATTTATTTGCCCGCGGTATTGTTATTGGCGCTGATGTGGATGTGGATATGAACTGGCTGGAACTGATCATCGAGATACTTCTTATGCCAGTCATCGCCTTTGCGGTGGGCATGGCGCTGCTGTTAATGATGCGCAGGGTTAGGGCCAGAATTGAGCGGCGGGTAGGCCCGCCGTTGTTGCAGCCGTTGTATGACATACTCAAACTGTACGGCAAACGTACTCAGATTTCCCACGGTGTGCTGCACGACGTAGGCGCCATTATGGTCATCGGCGGTTATGTCGCCGCCGAGATATTTCTGCCGGTGCCCGGTTTCGACGGCTTGGCCAAACAAGGTGACATCATTACCTTGTTCTATTTGATGATGGTGCCGTCATTAGGGCTGGCATTGGGCGTGGGTCAATGCGCCAACCCCAACGGTTCCATCGGTATTGCCCGGGCGCTTACGTCCATGCTGGCTTATGACGTACCATTTATGATCGTCATTGCGGGTGCGGCGCTGGTGTATGGCACCACCGATTTGACGCAAATCATCGCTATTCAACAACAAGGCGGCTTGTCCACCTGGGGTTTGACGGTCATGCCGTTATTAGCGGTGGCGGGACTCATTAGTGCGCACGCCATGCTGGCCAAAGAACCGTTCGAGATTTACGTGGCACCTGCCGAGATTGCCACCGGCCCCATGGTGGAAATGAGCGGCAAATACCTGGGATCGTTGTTTGTCATGCAATGCTTCCAAACCTATACGGTCGGGGTATTATACGTGACGTTGTTCCTGGGCGGCGGTAGCACCTGGATCGACTTTCTGCTCAAAGTGTTCGCGGTGATTTTTATCTCCTCCGCCGTCACCGTGATCTTTCCCCGCTATAAAGGCGAGCAAGCCATACGCTGGCTATGGAAGTGGCCTACCGGTATCGCACTGGCGGGGCTGGCCGCGGTGATGATGTTATAAATGATGAGGTAGTCCATGGATACCAAACAACCCAAGAAAACCAAATTCATTACGCCACTGGTTACGCAAGCCAATGACGCGACTTGCCAAACCAGTTCGAGTAATCCCCTGCAAAAGGTGTTTGACAGCTTTATGGATTTTTGCCGCGCCCGGTCATTATTCATTCTGCATTATTGCACGGGATGCGGCGCCATTGAGTTGCCACCGGCGATGACGTCACGTTTCGATATGGAGCGGTTGGGCATCCAGCCCATGGTGACGCCCCGGCAGGCGGATATTCTGTTGATCACCGGTTATGTCTCCATCAAGACACTAAAGCGCATCATCCTCACTTACGAACAAATGCAAGCGCCCAAATACGTCATCGGTATCTGTTCCTGCACCGTCAACGGCGGCATGTACTGGCAAAGTTACGCCACCGCCAAAATACTGAGCGAATATATGCCTGTGGATATGTATATCGCCGGATGCATGCCGCGTCCCGAAGCGGTACTGGAAGGACTGGGCCGCCTGCAAGAGCGAATCAAGACCGGCCAGGCCAGCGCCTGGCAGGATTATTACCAGTACTACGACCACTATCTCGGCAACCAACAACAGTTGTTTGGCGAGTCCTGGCACACACCCACCGATGTCATTGGCGAGGCCCGCCACTACGACTTAATCGGTCCGCAAACCCTGGGGGAACACACCGCTGTGCTGGAGAAATACTTGCAACACCACGATGAACTGGGTGTGCCGCGCAGTACCCCCGATCGCAGCACATCCAGCGAAACCAAATCCATCATCAATACAGAGGCAAAACCATGAGCGTGGTAACACCCACCTGGCTGGACAGTGTATTGCGCGAATTGCAAGGCCTGCGTATTAAACAAAAGAGCGCGCGCCGCATTCGGGTGGATATTTCCTCGGACGCCGCGCCCGCATTGATGGAATTGCTCAAGGGACGCGCCGGTTATTTGCACTTGTCCAGCATTTCCTGTGTGGATTGGCCGGACAGTGATGAATTCGAACTGGTCTATCATCTGTGGTCGTATGAAACCAAAGTTATGATTTCGGTACATACACGGGTGGCACGCTCGCCTGGTGTGTATGTGTCTGTGTATGATTTATTTGTCCCGGCGGGCTTTTTCGAACGGGACATTTATGAAATGTTCGGCTTGAAATTCGAAGGAACGCCGTTTATGGAAAAGTTTATTCTCACCGAATGGGACGGACCGCCGCCGATGTTGAAATCCTTCGACTCCGAAGCTTATGTGCGCGATACCTTCGGCTGGCAGGACTATAATCCCGATTGGCTTCAGGAAATAAAAGCCAAAGGTGGCGGTATTGTCGAGTAATGCAAAAATGAAGATAGCAAGAATATTCAGGAGTTGCGCATGAGGCCGGAAAATTATCAGGCGATTCATCATCCGCCCAGCCACGAATACGAATTAAACCTGGGACCCAACCATCCCGGCATCGAAGGCAACTACGCTTTCAAACTCAAATTGCAAGGTGATACGGTCGTCAGCGCCAAAGCCGACGGCGGCTATTTGCACCGCGGCTTTGAAAAACTCATGGAAGGCCGCTTGTGGATGCAGAACATCGCCCTGGTACCGCGCATTTGCGTACCCGATCCGGTGCCTATGGAAGTGGTGTATGCCCTGGGTGTGGAAGAGTTGTGCGGCCTGGACGTACCGGAACGGGCGCAATGGTTGCGGGTATTGCAGTTGGAACTGTCGCGCATTGCCGCTCACTTGTTTACCTTCGGCGGGCACGCCGCCACCACCGGCATGTATAGCAATATGTTCTGGGGCGTGGCGGACCGCGATTTGGTGCTGGATCTGTTCGAGCAACTGAGCGGCGGCCGGGTGTATCACATGTATAACCTGCCCGGCGGCGTGCGCCGGGATGCGCCGCCCGATTATTTACAACGGGTTAGTGAATTTTTAGATTATCTGGAAACGCGCTTACCGGAATACGATGATTTGTTTTTCGCCAACGCGGTGTTTATCAGCCGGGCCCGTGGGGTCGGTACTTTATCCCAAGAGCAGGCGTTGTCCTGGGGTGTCACCGGACCCAACTTGCGGGCCTGCGGCTTACCGTTTGACGTGCGCCGTGACGATCCTTATTTGGTCTACGACCAATTGGAGTTCGACGTACCCACGGAAGATGCCGGCGACGCCTTGGCCAGAGCCCTGGTGCGCCGCGGGGAACTAAAAGAATCCATACGCATCGTACGCCAGGTTTTGGAACGGCTGCCCGGCATTCCCGGTCCTGTGCGCAGCCCCTTACCCAATCCGCTGGCCTGGAATGTACCACCTGGCGAATCCTATGCGCGGGTGGAGTCTTCCAAAGGGGAATTGTGTTTTTATATTGTGTCCAACGGCGGCGACAAACCCTACCGCGTGCACGTGCGCGGCCCTTCCGCCACCCACGCCGTGCAAGTGATGGAACGCCTGTGCGCTGGCTGCCGTTTGGAGGATGTGGCGCAAACCATGTTTTCCCTGGACGCATGCCCTCCCGAGGTGGATCGGTAATGGCTGAGATTAAATACAAAGAAGCCGGCAGCTTGCTGCGACCTTTCAAGGCGCTGAATTTCTTGGGTCGCAAACCGGTAACCGAACCTTTAGGACCTCGGCCGGCGTCTGACAACTACCGGGGTTTTCATCTTAATGACTGGCAACTGTGCGTGGGCTGCAGCACCTGCCAGAAGATTTGCGACAATCAAGCCATACGCATGGTGTACATCCCGGACCTGCCGGAAGATCCCGAACAAGGAATACGCGCGCAGCGTCCGGCCATAGACTACGGCCGCTGCTGCTGGTGCGGCTTGTGTGTGGACTTGTGCCCGACCGGCTCTTTGTCTTTGTCGCGGGAATATGTACACACCTGCACCGAAGACAATATCGGCAGTTATTTCGTGCTGCCCGATCTTAACGGCGTGCACGGTACGCCGTTTGCCAAGGGCTGGGCCAAGTCGGACGACTCCGACCTGGTACAACTGGAACGCGTGCCCATGCTCATGTTAAGCACCGAGCAACGCGACGACTCCTTTGTGGAAACCGTCAATGGTTACGATGAACAAGCGGCGCTGGTGGAAGCCTCGCGCTGCGTGCAATGCGGCATGTGCCATGACGCCTGCCCCACGCATATGCATGCACCTGAGTACATTCGCGCCATCTGGAACGGCGACCTGGAACAAGCGGTGGAACAAATCTACCGCACCAATCCCTTGGCCCATGTGTGCGGCCGGGTGTGCACCCACCGCTGCGAAACCGCGTGCTCCATCGGCAAGCGCGGCGAGCCCATCGCCATTCGCTGGCTCAAGCGCTACGCCATGGACAACGTCAGCCACGAGCGCATCAAACACATCGCCACCCGCGGGCGCAGTACTGAATTAAGCGCGTTCAAAGTGGCCATCATCGGCGCGGGACCTGCCGGACTGACCACCGCCTACGACCTCGCCGCCAAAGGCTGCGCCGTAACACTATACGATGGTCTGCCGAAACCGGGCGGCATGATGCGCTACGGCATACCAGAATACCGGCTGCCTTACCAAAAACTGGATGAGGAGATCGCGGTCATCGAGGCCATGGGCGTGGAAATCCGTTGCAATTCCTGGATTGGCAAAGACATCAGCATGGCGCAGCTGGAGCAAGACCACGACGCCGTATTAGTGGCTATCGGATTGCATAAGGGGCGATCCACCCGCATACCGGGTTCCCAGCACGCCCAAGTGGTGTCCGCCATAGACTTGCTGCGTAAAGTCACATTGAACGAGACCTTTGATATTCCCAAACGCGCCGTAGTCATCGGCGGTGGTAACGTGGCCATGGATGCCGCCCGGACCCTGACGCGGCTGCAAAAGCAGACCTTTGGCGCCGTAGATGTCATCGTCACCACGTTGGAAACCCGCGAGCAAATGCTGGCGGACCTGGATGAAATCATAGAAGCCGAAGAAGAAGGCATTGTTATCAATAACGGCCGAGGCCCTCGCGAATGCACGGTAGTCCAGGATAAACTGACCGGTCTGGAAACGGTGTGTTGTATCGCGGTGTTCGACGAAGATGGCCGCTTTCACCCTCAGTACGACGATACGGATGTGTGTTTTTACGATGCCGATATGGTGGTGGAAGCCATTGGTCAAAGCACCGATTATTCTTTCCTCGGCGAAGAACTGACCGAACGCCTGGAGTGGGAACGGGGACGTTTAAAAATAGATTCAGAAGGCCTTACCTCGGAACCCTGGCTTTGGGCAGCCGGTGACGCCGTGGAAGGTCCGGACGTGGTGCATGCCATCGCCGGCGGTCACCGCGCATCTGCTAGCATTCAACACTACTTATCAAACCAAGTAAGGCAAAGCGCATGAGCAGCACATCTGGTGAAGGAGGAGGGTCCCGTGGTTACCAGCGCTTAAAGTCACACCAGACCTTGGGCGAAGTACTGGAAACCGCCATGTCGTTCGAACAAAGCGCCATGGAGTTTTATACCCAGTTGCTGAACCGGGTCAGCAAACCGTTGCGCTCGTTAGTTCAGGAGTTGGCCGACGAAGAGCGGGAGCATTATGCCCTATTTCAACAGCTCAAACATAACCCTGACGTCACCAACCACATCGGTGAACACATTCGCACCCCGGCCAACGACCATCGCTTTTCTAACTATATCCACCTGCCCGATCTGGGAGACCACCCCGACGACCAGGCCGTGCTGCAATACGCCTTGGGCCGTGAACACGCCGCCATGGAGCAATACACCGCCCTCGCCGAAGAAACCCCGCCCAGCCCCCTCAAGGACGCATTCTCGTTTCTGGCCCAACAGGAACTGCAACACAAACAGGAACTGGAAAAACGCTACTACGAGATTGTGCACAGCGGTGGCGTTTGAGGATTTTGTTGAATTAAAAAATTGGCAAAGCTACAAACTCATCGTACGCCAAGTTGCACGCACGATGCACCGGGCAAATTCGCCCAGATGCGGGTCAACAAACGTATCTTTTGGCTGAGCCGGCTCTCGTTGTCTGCACCTATCGCACAGAATGTAATCTGTTTATCTGCGCTTTCCAAGCGATATCCGTATATACGCCCCTCGGCTAGCAATAACTGCCCGATACCCGGTTGCATTAGACCGGCGCGATAACGCACCTCCGGCCTGCCGTTGCCTTTGGACATTGCCAAGGCGATAGCGTACGGCTGAGCAATGTCCACCTTAAAGACGACAGTATTGCCGGGCGCTTGTATCCCGCCGATACTTTGCAGTTCTCCGTTTGCTTGAACCGCAAACGCCGACAAATTGATCACAGGAAATTCGCTTCCCCGTTTGTTACGCTCTGTGTCAGAAATATGATAGCTCAATAACATCGGCACAAGCGCCAGCACCAAAACCGCCGCTGCAGCCACGGACAAAATACTCAAGAAACGTCGCGGCACTTTTTTTGATATCTGCTGTGACTTGTCTTCTGCTTCTGCCATAGATATACCTTGCGAGTTGATTAATGCCTTGTGTTTTGAAGATTGTTATTGTGCGCTATTATCTGCGCATTGCTGTCAATGGGATTGGCCATCCATGGCCGATTATCATATATAAATGGTTTCACTTCAGCTACCCGCATTACAGTAAAAGTATTGCCGTTCCTGGGGGCAGGGTTGGGCCTATCTTGGATTTGCTGCATTGGCCTATGAAGACTGGGTGCAAAATGGTACGAACGCTTGGGAGTGTTGGGTGTGCCCATGGAAACCTTAGTCAGTGTCAGAGCACGCAGCAACACATTAAAAGACAAGGCATCGGGAAAAGCCGAATGGTTTTGACGCCCGGATTCGGGGGAACGCAAATACAATTATAAGAGTAAAGCCGTACGATCGCTGGCTGAAACCAAGGCTTACGAGCACACCTAAAATCGAGAACCTAACATGATTTTTAAGCGGAGATTATCTCAGGGAGGGCAATGTCGCCAACATAAGGCTGTGTAATGGATATCGCGTCACAAAAAGAAAACCGCTGGGCCACCTTTAGGGGCAAAAATCGGTGACCCAGCGTCTCCCCCATACTACTCTTTAATTGCTCCTTGCTAATTTCCCTCTGGCATAGGGATAGGCTTTAATTTTAAGTCTTCCGTTGACGCTGTAACGAATCCATATTTTTTATAAATGTTCTGCGCGTCTTCCGTACCCAAGTAGGACAAATAGCGCGCAGCGTTATAGTTATTCCTGCCGGCTTTCAACATACCGATGGCGTATCCTACTTTGTGAGCCATATTGTATGGTGCCGGAATGCTTACCCCGTCGATATTGCGGCCTTCGGCTTTGGCATGCTTGACCTCTGTGGTCCAGACGATACCCACGTCGGCTTCACCATTTTCGATGCGATACGGTGTTTCCCTATGGTGACGCTGGGTAAACCATGTCTTCCCTTCTATCGCCCAACAACTTTTGCATTTTTTATCGGCGGTAACTTCTTCGTAAAGATTGAGGTCCTTAAGCATTTGTGATCCGTAAAACTTGAAAATGCCTTCGGTCAATGGATTAGGATGAGATTGCACCAAATCCTTACGCGCCAAATCCTCCGGTCCTTTAATCGCTTTAGGATTTCCCTTAGCCACCATCAATTCCAGTTGATTGTGGGTGTAAATCATATAGTCATTCATGACACCTTCGGCTTTCAGCTTCTTTAAGTGTCCCAGGTTTACACTGGCAAACAAATCGGGATTTTGCGCGGTTTTTTGCCCGGCAATTTCACCTTGCTTAAGAATCTGGCTTTTTAAGATTTGGCCGGGTGGAATAGTTTCCACGTAAATCGTTTTAATGTCGGGATTTTTTTTCTGAAAATCGCCGATCAGTTCCTGCATCGCCATAAACTGATTACCCGCCAAATACATCACCAAATCCGCCGTGTAGGAATCGCCAATTTGGCCGTATTTGACGTCACCGCTGCTGTGGAAAGTGCGGTAATCGTGTCCAAGACCCGCGTCCTTCTCTTCAGCGTAGGCACTGCCAATGGCGGCTCCGAACACCACACCGGCAATGGCCAGTTTTTTCATCCTTTGTTGCTTCAGCATAGAGGCTCCCCCTTTTCAATTCGTCATCTTTTCAGTACGCGCAATGGTAAGACATGCAAACAAAGAAAATAACTGGAGCGTACCCCAGTTGAAACTAGGGTTAACCCTAGTCAACCGGTTCACGGAACCGCGATTTGGCTAATTTTTTTGTAAGAATTTTACTGGTGCAAACAGTAGCTTAGAATTGAACAACACTACGGGTTAGCAGCCCCATACATTAAGAGGCGGCCTGCGGCAGGTCACGATACCCGCCCGACAGAACATGAAAGGTTAACAGCTTTGCAGTTATTTTTTTCGGAGAAATTGTGGAATTCATTCTCGTCCCAGAGCTTGCACCACCCGCTCCATACGCATAAACCGCGATCCTTTGATTAGAACGGTGGGTTGGGAATGAAGGTGACGATCAATGGCGTCTATGAGTTTTTCAATGCTTTCGAAGTGTTCCGCCGGCTTACCAAAGGTGTCGGAAGTTGTATGCGAAAGCTCGCCAAGAGTGAATACGAATTCTATCCCTGCCTCACGGGCGTATTGACCAATTTCGGCATGAAACGCTTTGCCATGGCTGCCGACTTCCCCCATATCGCCGAGCGCCAAAATCCGGGGGGCCGGCATGCGCGCTAGAACGTCTATTGCCGCCAGTACTGAGTCGGGATTGGCGTTGTAGGTATCGTCGATTAAGGTGCCTCCACGGCGTGCCGGCGTGCGTTGCATACGGCCTTTTACCGGGGCAAAATTTTCGATGCCGGTTTTGATTGCCTTTAGATCCACGCCAGCGGCGAAACTCGCGGCGGCGGCGGCGATAGCGTTGTAAACATTATGTAACCCGGCGGCGTGAGAGGTAATGGCAATGGCGTTGCCTTCACAATGCAGTTCCAGATCCGCGCCGAAGACATTGAGTTGATGGTCTGCGGTTACCGCTGCCTTGGTATGCAAGCCAAAGTCTACTATACGCCTGCCATCAGCGGCCGAACGCCAATAGTCCGAGAATCTGTCATCGGCATTGATCACCGCCGTGCCATCAAGGGGTAATAATGTAAATAAATCCGCATGTTCTTCGGCTACCTCTTGCACACTGTTCATAAATTCCTGGTGTTCACGTTGCGCATTGTTGACCAATCCTACGGTAGGCTGCGTAAAACCGGCCAGCAAGCGGGTTTCACCAGGATGGTTTATGCCTAGCTCGATGACAGCGGCGTGATGTTGATCGCGCAGTCGGAGTAACGTCAGTGGCACACCAATATCATTGTTCAGATTGCCCTTGGTGGCGAGCACATGCTCAGCGCCGTATT
>JASFLF010000058.1:0-10115 GCA_050118235.1 Gammaproteobacteria bacterium
CTTTCTTTGAACAAACAAACACCGATAAACACGGATGATGGTGAGCAAAAATGCGGCAATATCGTCGCATTTCCAAGAGTAGGTGGCTTACACCACCACTATGAACGGTTAGCGGCGTAACCTTTTATATAGCGGATCCGGCAAGTAATGTGCGGATGGAATTTTGAGGAGGGACAAGCGTCATTTCGCCGCTGTCAGGAAGGAAAATCCGCTAATAATGCATCTCGAAAGCTACCAAGGCATGGTCACGTCCAAAAGAATAGCCGGGTGCATTTACGGCAAATTTAAATTCAAAGGATAGGCCTTTCCAGTCGCTCCAAAATAATTTCCTATACCAACAAATACTTTTGCTTGGCCATTACACGTATCATCAAAGTGGAAAAATGCTTGGGCGACTACTGGTTTCGTATTTGAAACTCCAACTTGATTCAGCAGCAACTCTCCACCAACAGGGTTAAGATTGCACTCCGGTGCCATTGCAATTCTTAACATGCCAAGTTGAGTAGTTTCGGCGTTGTTATTGGATATATCAATTCCTTGACTGCCACCCGATATTAAGTAGGTGTCATCCGCAAAATCACTGGGTGTGGTGGCATTGTCGACTTCAATTATCCAAGCATCCATCCCAACGTTGACTTCCACATCTTGAGATGGTTGGGTATCTAGTTGCTGATATATTGAACTGCGTTGAGTTTCATTTATTTGGTCAGGTGTTGTATCTACGTTGATATTGATGTTTGCAAATATGATTTTCAATTGGGATTGCGAAGCGAGTACAGGTGTTAAGGCGATACTGGAAACACCAAATTCGTTGCTACCAACATTCATATCTAAAAATACGGTAGTCAGGATTGCTTGTGAAGCGGACGTCCATAATCCAAATACATTGATCGAACCATAAGACTCAAACTCAAATGGTAGTTCTCCCGGCTCAACGTAAATAGTGACCATTCGGTAACAGGGATAGGTTTCACAGACTCCGCCGATTGTTTCCACGTTTGGCAGGGGCGCGCCGGATACCGCCCGCATGGCAACAGATGCGGCATAAGCCAGCGGGACGGATGTTTTAATAACGGACTTTATCGGCGCAGTATCGGGATCTTGCAAAAATTCTTCAATCTGATCTTTGCTGTCGCTACAACCACTCAAAATAAAAGTGATTAATACAAGTAAAATCAATAGGTTGGTGGCTAGGGAAGGAATTCCAGGGGATTTGTACTGCATACTACTATTGGCCAATGGCTAATTACGTAAGTAGTTAACTGTATGCTGTGAACCTTGATTTGTCAAATTCCGGAAAGTAGGTTTTTTTTCCTCGTCTATTTCTCACTATTTCATTCAGTCCCTAAACGTAGACACTAACCACGAAGGTATGTCCACCCCTCTTGTAATCGATTTACTATTTGATCAAGTGCCGCGGGGATATCTTTTGCTTGTGGTAACAATTTTATGGCTTTGTTTTCCCTCAACGTGGCATTTTGTTTTGCCACTCCACAGGCGAGAAATTTTATGTTTTTATACTCTTTGGTCAATGTAGCGATTTTATGGGCATACGGTGATCCGACACGTAATATATTTAACCCTTCCGCGTTAACGACAATCTCTAGGTCAAGGTGAGTGTGCTTAGTGTGACTGTATTTTAAGAGATTCTCAGCCCATTGTAGCGATGCTCGTACACGGTTTGCGTCATTGGTATTGATATGAAGCAGGACCTTGTCACCAGTTACTATGGAGGTGTCGAGCTTTTCTACATAGTGAAAATTCAAATCTGAAGCGTCGTTCATATATGTGTTAACAGACCAGCCTATCAATATACCTAATAATACCAGTGCAGCGGAGGCCGTTCCTGCTAAGTAGTAATTAACTGGATGCCATCTTTTGTCTTTACTCGGCCTGGCTAGCGGTACGTCCCGGTACGCTGTGGCTACTAAATTCTTTAATCGTTGTAGCTCACTATAACGCGCCTGCAATGCCGGATTTTGGTTAATGGCAAGCAAAACACGAGTGCGCTCTTCAGCGTCCAGTTCATGATCAAGTAGCGCGTTGAGCTGTTCTTCTGAGATTAGATCAGGAATGCTCACTTGATCCTCCTTATGCAAGTCCGCTGGGTGCCGCCATTTAGATCTTGTAAAGCGTCTTTGAGTTGCCGGCGGGCCCTGCAAAGTCGACTCATTACTGTACCCACAGGAATGCCCAAAACCTCCGCTACATTTTTATAACTCATTTGTTCGAGATCGACGAGTGTAATAATTTCCTTATGCTCATTGCTGAGTTTGCTTACAGCCTGGCGGACACGGTCGATTTCATTCCTACGTTGGTGCTCCTGCTCAGGTGAGTCGTTGTGAAACAAGTTCGCTTCATAGACATCAATGCAGTCTTTTTGCTGGCGGCAAACATCCCGCCAGCAGTTAACTAAAATGCGAAATAGCCAGGTATCCAGCACAGCCGAATCCCTGAGCTGGTGACTATTTTTCAACGCTTTCATAACGGTATCTTGTACGAGGTCTTGTGACAACTGCGGATCATGGCACCAGGAATAGGCCACGCGGTACAGCCTCGGCCAACGCTCCTCCAAGTGTTGCCGTAGAGACAAATGCTTCGTAAATTTTTTTATCCCCATCGTACGTAGTTTTTCCCCGGAAAACTGAGGGTAGTTTATTATTAAGAGACGCACAAGCAGGAAATTTATTCCCTAAATAATCGTAAAAACATTGGAATAAACTCCATGTTGGTTCGTCTTATACCTTATACCGGCAAACTGCCATGGCAGTCGATGCTTGGTTATATTATGTGCAACTTAATAGAAAAGGGGGATTCATGATGAATACACTTTTAAAATACACCAGTTTGGCTTTCGTTATGACGATTGCATTGTTTGTAGTGCCTTCAGTCAATGCAGAAATGACAAATAGCGACATTAAGAACAAAATTGTAATTCAAGTCAGCACCGATGATCCGAGGACCCAAACCATTGCTCTTAATAATGCTGTTAATTTGCAGAAGGACTATGGAATGGATAATGTTGTTATCGAAATAGTGGCCTACGGTCCAGGATTGGGAATGCTGACACAAGAAAATAAGCAATCCTCGCGAGTGAAAAGCCTTGCCATGCAAAACATTCAGTTCAGTGCTTGCGGTAATACCATGGCTAAAGTCACCAAAAAAACCGGTAAAGAACCGAAACTAACCGAGGGTGTGCAAGTGGTGAAAGCCGGTGTGTCGCGCATTATGGAGTTACAGCAAAACGGCTATGCTTACGTGCGACCGTAATCGACCTGAAGGTTAATTACTCAAATTTCTCAAATTTCGTAAATCGCAACCGGAGAGCAGGTAGTGGCGCGTCTCGTGTAATTAATCGGTACCGCTTCTGCCTGCACCGGTGCTTTATTGTTATGAACTGCATAACAGGGTGATGTGCGAAGTTCTTTGATTAGGTCCCACAAGGATTTTCACGCCTCATTCAGATTTACTCTACGGGCACTATCTGAGTTTGTTGTGCTTCCGCACACATAACGAAACCCGCATCCCATAAAGGTCCCGCATTCCGGACTAACCCACCTGGGACGGCCTGTGTATTGACGCCACAATATATTCAACAGTTTCTGGGATAGTGGTCTGAAAAACGACAACGTGATTTATGTCAATGCGTTTGTTAGTGAATAAGACTAAAAAATAGCAAAGTATATTAAAAACGATCGATAGTTGATTGATTTTGTCAACCAAATTGTCTGTTAGTGGAGAGAAATACCATGGTGATATTACAAAAAGCCGCAGCACCCAATGTCGCTAAAACGCCCATCAGTTCGATTCCCCCGATTAGCACCCAATCCGAAGCGATAACGGCACAGCAAGACGCTCTAAGTGCTTTAATCCCGAAAAGTGATGCGGATGCCATTGCGCTCAATACTCAAAAGGAGTTGCTGTCAAACTATCAATCGATTGAAAATCAGCAAGCTGTTGTAAACACGGCGTATGTTGCGAGCAACGCGCAGATCGTTGGATTTTCAGGAGCTTCTGCTGTATTACCTGATGCGGAGAAAGTCGCACAAATTCAGGCGCTGACGACGGTGGAAAATCGCGACAAGCTCATTTCCGCGGTGAGATATGGCGTTGATATGTGGCGGTTGCAAGCGCATTTTTGCAATATTCAAATTATGGGGCAATCCGCCATTGGAGCGACGGGTTGTTTGCAAGGTCCCAGTATCAAACCTTGGATACTCCAAGCTCCGGGAGTCTACAATGCTACGGGTTATTTCAGAACGTTGGCGACGGCTATAGCCGAGGCGGTGGATACCAATTTCAGTCAATGGCAAGATGGGGTGACTGTCCCGGGTTTGCCCTGGTATCCAATGTTCGTGGCGGTAGCGGCACCGTTTGCGCCTCCTACGCCCAATATCCCCATGCCGTTGATGGTTTGCGTATCACAACATTTCGATAAATTGGCTTCACCAACGCAATTAGACAATCAAATCAAGGCGCATTTGGTCGATGATTTTAGGATTGCTGAGATGGATATGTTTATCTACACACTCACAGCGCATCTGGCCAATTATTTCTTGTCCTGGCTGTCGTCGCAAAACGTTATGATGGTCATGGGAATGGGGCCGGTACCAACCTTCAACCCTCCTTACGTACCGGTAGGCTCGGTGGTAAACGGTTATGTCATTCCCTCACCAGGCCATTTGGCGGTTTGAATGTTACAAACAGTTGTAGGAATGTTTTCTTCTCAACGGGAGTGAGCATACCGGCGCATTACGTGCGGGCGACCAACTGGTTCTTATCACTGGCCTTTATTTTGCAATAGATGTCGCAGTTTTTGGGTCAGATATTTCGAAAGTCGTCGTAATCCCATTTTTTTACTGATTCTAAATCTTTATCCAGCGTATTTTCAAACAAGAAAATACAATCCATTGTGTTACGTATCAACATGAAAAACACAAAATCCACCCTCCAGGAGAGCCCTATTAATGCCTGACATTTTCGTGGGAAGGCAACCCATCTACGATCGAAAAATCCATGTGGTTGGATATGAACTGTTGTTCCGATCGGGTGGAAACATGGCGGATGCTTTTCAAAAAATCGGTGCCGATGGTGCAACATCAACGACGATTATCAATAGCTACCTGGAAATCGGTTTGGACAAACTTGTGGGAAACCATTATGCCTTTATCAATTTAACGGAAAAGTTCCTGCTGAGTGATGATGCCTTGCCTATTTCACCCAAACAAGTGGTGTTGGAAGTGCTGGAAAATATCACCATCACCGACGACATAGTCAAAGCGGTGGAACGTTTAAAACTGGAAGGATTTATTATTGCGTTGGATGACTATATTTATAATCCGGCGCACAAACCGCTCATTTCCTTGGTTGACATTATCAAAATCGATGTCCTGCAACTGGATCAACAACAACTGATCGAGCACGTGGACACGTTAAAGCGACATAATGTTAAGTTGCTGGCGGAGAAAGTGGAAACCATGGATGAGTTCGCTTTTTGCCACAAGCTGGGCTTTGATTATTTTCAAGGCTATTTTTTAAGTAAACCCCGCGTCATTAAAAGTACCAGCCTCGCATCAAATAAGCTGGCTGTATTGAATTTATTGTCGGTCTTGATGAATCCGGATTCACAGATAGAGGAAATCGAAGAAGCCATGGCGTTTGATGTGTCGATCAGCTATAAAATGTTGAAGCTGATTAATTCCGCCATTTTTAATTTAAACCGCACGGTTGAGTCGATACAGCAAGCCATAGTCATCCTAGGGAGAAAGAAACTACGTAGTTGGGCTTCGTTGATAGCGTTGGCAAATTTGGACGATCGCCCCTCCGAAATGGTGCATCTGGCCATGACACGTGCGAAAATGTGTGAGATTCTTGCCGAGAAAGCCAATTTGCCGTCGTTGGAGTCGTTTTTTACAGTCGGGCTGTTTTCCGCGTTGGATATATTAATGGAAAGAGAGCTAACCGAATTGATCTCGCCTTTGCCCTTGGATCAGGAAATCATCGATGCTTTGCTAAAACACACGGGAGACTATGGTGAAGCCTTGAAATGCACGCTGGCTTATGAAGTATCTGAATCCGACGATGCGCATTTCAAAGGATTAACCCAAAATGATGTGTTCGTGGCCAATGTCGAAGCGGTGAGTTGGGCAAATATGGTAGTTGCCATAGATTAGCAGCGATCCCGCACCAATTTTAAGCTACGTTGGCCTGTAATCCTGCCATTTACAAATCCTTGCGGTCCCACCGGACGAGCCGCTGCAGAAGATATTCTAATCCATCGCGTTGGCGAAAACCTGGTATTTCAATAAGTTATTATTGGTGGGATAACACCTTAAAAAATTTAAATTTTTTGGTTTCTTGCCGATAGTAGTGAGGTATAAGTCGTTACTCGGTTCGATTATGGGCGCGCGTGGTTAAAAAAACACTGCAATCGTCATGCTTTTTGCTTAAAACAATCTTAAGGGTAACGCAAGGGAAAGGAAAGGAGGATTGACTGGATGACGTCATAATCATTCCGCAAAGTGCGGAGGGCTAAATAACAATTTCAATCAATAATAAATCATGAACATCACAAAATTTCATATGGTGAATTTTGGATATGCCGGACTGATCACTGTCGTTTTGGCATGCCCATTGATTTTAATTGCCAATCCGCTTTTTTCTACTCTATCAGTGATCCTGATTATCGGTATATGGACTATAACTAGTTGGCGAATATCCAATCGTTGTTGGCGTGCGGAAAATGACGATCACGATGCGAATCACCACCAATTCCGGCTGGAGCAAAATATAAAATCCAGCCTTATCAGCCTGCATGAAGTATCGAATCAAGAACTTTCACCGCTGTATGAAACTATTACTCAACTGAAAGGTGTAATTGGTGATGCCACGCAAAAATTAAACAGTAGTTTTAACGGTCTCTCGGAAAAATCGACCAAACAACAACAAATCATGCAACAGGTATTGAGCACGTTTCAAGGCGAGGAAGAAGACAATCAAGACAGTTTCTCGTTCGAATCCTTTACCGCCCAGATAAACGAGACATTGCGAAATTATGTCGATATTTTGGTGGATGTCAGTGATCGAAGTATTGAGTCTGCACATAAAATGCATGACATGGTGGCGCAGATGGATGAGATGTTCAAATTAATGCAGGATGTGCAAGGCATATCCGAACAAACCAATTTATTGGCGCTAAATGCCGCTATTGAAGCCGCCAGGGCAGGGGAAGCGGGCAGGGGATTCTCAGTGGTGGCCGAAGAAGTCAGGAGGTTGTCGGACCATTCCCGTGATTTGAACGAGCAAATAAAAGATCAAACCCGGCTGGTGAAAGAATCCTTGTCGGATGCCAGCCGGATTGTTGGGCATATAGCCTCGTTGGACATGAACTTGGCCATAAACGCCAAGGGCAATATGGATGACATGATTCACCGTTTGCAGCTTATTAATCAATTTATTGCGGATTCTTTGGAGGCGTCCTCGGAGATTAGCGCCGGGATCAAACACGATGTCGGCAACGCCATAACGGCGCTTCAATATGATGATACGGTTTCCCAGATGACTATGTATATGGAGAATGCCCTGACCAACGTGCAGCAAGAGTTCAACCGCTTGAAACAAAAAATGGAACAGGGTGAACCTGTGCATGATTTGCTGGCTGAGATTAACTGTGCTTTACAGCGGTTATTGCAGGAAGGTTATGCAAAACAGCGTAAAGCGGTTTCCGCCACTTCCATGGATGAGGGTGAAATTGATTTATTTTAACAATATACTAACCGAGGCAACAGAGATATCGTAATGACAATTAAAGCAGATTTATCCAAAACGGAAGACACACTTACCATCAGTATCGACGGTAAATTTGATTTTGGTTCTTTAAAAGACTTTCGCCAGGCCTATTCCGAGGATCATGCACGCGCGTCGAAATATGTTGTGGATATGCGCCGCACTGAAACTATGGATAGTTCCGCACTGGGAATGTTGTTGAACATGAAAAAATATTTAAAAAAAGAAGACCGAGAGATTAGAATTATCAACTGCGGTCCCACGTTAAAGAAAATATTATTGATAGCCCGATTCGATAAAAAATTTAAAATCGACTAAGAGACTTTTTTAAAGACATTTTCGGTAATCATGCACATATTAGTGGTCGATGATAAGGAGGTTAATCGAAATCTGCTCCGGCAGATGCTGACCCGTAAGGGCTATGATGTCTCGGAAGCCGCCGATGGCAGTGAGGCCATAGACGTTGTTCAAACCAGTGAAATCGACATCGTGTTAATGGATATCATGATGCCGGGCATGAATGGCTACGAAGCGGCGGACAGAATTAAAGCGCTCAGCAAAGACAATCACTTGCCGATTATCTATGTTACCGCATTAAGAGCCGAAGAGGCCTTGAGCACCGCCTTGGCGGCCGGTGGTGATGACTTCATCAGCAAACCGGTCAATTTCGCTGTGCTGGAATCCAAGATCAAAGCACACGCCAGGATCCGGGAACTCAACCAGCAATTAAAAGAAAAAAACCACCAGTTGCTCGAACACAACGCCAGGCTGGCGCGCGAACAAGAACTCATTACCTATTTTTTTGATAACGCCCTGCAGAACAGCTATTTAGATCCCCGTTGTATCAAGCACCACGTATCACCCATGTCAGCGTTTAACGGCGATGTGTTGTTAGTGACACGACGACCGTTGGGCGGTTTATACGCCTTGTTGGGAGATTTTACCGGCCACGGATTAACCGCGTCGATGGGTACTTTGCCGCTGGCACAAACATTTTTTCGAATGACACAAAAATCCCTTCCAGTGTCAGTTATCGCACGAGAAATTAACAAGCACTTGTATACTTTATTGCCCATTGATATGTTCCTCGCGGCCATCTTGGTGGAAATTCCGGCATCGGCTGAACACATCAGCGTTTGGAGTGGCGGTATGCCCGATGCTTATATTGTGGACAATAGCAAAAAACACTGCGAAGTCATCCGGGCGCAACACATGCCTCTGGGCGTTGTCGATGACAGCGAGTTTGAAATGGATGTACAAATAATTACTTTGAAAGGTGGGGAAAAACTGTATGTCTGCACCGATGGCATCATAGAAGCCACCAACAAAGGAGGGGGGATGTTCGGTGAAGAACGTCTGACGTCCTTACTGACACAGTACCAAGAAAATACGTTTGACCGTGTTATCCAGGAGTACAATGCTTTTCAAGGTGATATTGAACAAAAAGACGATATTTCATTCGTGGAGATTAAATGCGACAACGTGCCGAAAGAAGTGGAACCGGAATTGCCTGCGGTAAGCGAGATCACCGCCCATTGCGTACCGTTCCACCTGCAAATAGCATTAACGGCCGAACAACTTCGAACCGCCAATCCGATCACTCAAATCGTTGATTTAATCGCGCAAACTCCGGCGTTAAAATTCCATCGAGACATTATTAATACCGTACTATCAGAATTGTACAACAACGCATTGGAACACGGAATTTTGCAGCTTGAAAGTACAAACAAAAAAGACGACGAAGGATTTTTACAATATTACAACGATAAAGAAGAAGCCTTGGCGAAATTGGACCATGGCAATATTATCATCAGTATAGATTTTACACCCAGCGGCGATTCCAGCGGGGGGGAACTGAAGTTGCGGGTGAATGACAGCGGCAATGGATTCGACTATCAACAAGTTTCTTCATCGTCGGATGCACCGTTCGGCAGAGGATTGTTGTTGGTATCATCGTTGTGCAAGGAGCTTAAATTCGAAGACAACGGTTCCACTGTTGAAACCATCTATTTGGCCCGATAAATCGCTGTCGTCAAATAGCCGGTCTGAAGAGAAATAAATCCACGTTATAAAATTGCTTCGCAACGCATCCTGTTTGCTGTACTCTTGAGCGCTACATTTCATGTAGTATTCACAAAATTATTACCGCGATGGTTTAGAGGCCGCACTATGAAAAATTCCTTAAAAATTTTGTCGTTACTAATCACCGTGTTGATTGCGTCTTGTTCTTGGGTGAAACTGACTCCGGAGGGTGAGAAGGTAAGAGTGTTGTCCATGAATGAAGTCAGCAGTTGCAAGAAACTCGGCAAAACGACAACTAACTTAAAAGA
>JASFLF010000059.1:0-10071 GCA_050118235.1 Gammaproteobacteria bacterium
GCCCTTCTTTAATCAACACTTCCGCTTCTTGAATGACGGGATTGTTGGATACCGGGATTTTGGTGACCGGTTTACTGCTGCTGTAGTCCTTGTCCACTTCCAGCCTTACGTTATGACCCAGCGCTTCGTGGTATTGAAAGATCACATACCCCATCATGTTATACATAATCAACATGAAATACAGCCCGACAAAGTTCTCCACCGGCTTCAACAAGAAGCTATCGAAAGAACCGATAATCGCGGCAACGACGCCTTGGCACGCGCTCAACAAAATCAAAAATACATACAATAAAAAATACGGTGCGCCAATAGCGCGAATCACATTGATCAGCACAATAGGATTAATCGCCTGGCGGAAACTTTGCTCCACCGCCATGACCATAGTGCTGGCCGGTAAACACATCAATATAAACAAACCCATCATAATGCCGGCAATAGGCCCCCCGAACACCAAGGATTTGTAAACCGCATAACCAAACACTATGTAAGTCGCCAGTAGTTTCACCGCCAGCAACTTACCCGCCATGATGGTGTCCAGTGTGACCGAGGGAGCCTTATCGCTACCGTCCGCCGTGGTCTCCAACACCAATAAACTGTAGCGAATGAATCCCAGCCCCAACATTAGCGTCACGGCGATGCTCATGAGCCCGCCAAAGACAGCGAACGACAGGAAAAACGCAATGATGGCGGAAAAAATTAACGACTGAGAATTGGCTGGATACACAAAAAATTTGGGAATTCTTTGCCAAAAAGGTGTGATAAAATTGGCCGCGTCCACGGGCTCAGCTTGCTGGTTACACACCGGACACAAAGCAATGTTGCGTACGGTATCTTTCTTGACACAATTGCCACAAAAGGTGATGTCACATTCGCCACACTCCCAGCGGGCGGCTAATTTTGGGTGGTATTTACATGTGATTTTACTCATGGACTTACTTCCATGTTGAAATAGGAATCGATATTGTATTATCGGTCTGGGATGCAAAATCTTTTATACTATTCATTACTCATTCATTACTCAGTACGCCGCCGCAAAGCCGTGGGTTTTTACTTTATAATTAATAGGTTAACCGATCAACCAGACTGTTGGTAATAGTTGGTTCAGATCGTCGGCATCAATAGAGTTTCCAATAGGACTTTCCAATAGGACAACCACTATGCAAATCAAAACACTATTCACAACCATTTTTGGATTTGCTGTATTGTTTGGCGGTAGTCTAGCCATAACTGCTGTATCCCATGCCGAAGAACAAACTTCAGAAGCACAAGCGTTACAAGCCCAGCCCTTGATATACCCGCAAGAAACCCATTTTAAGAATCTGCGCCAACTCAGTTTCGGTGGTCAGAATGCCGAAGCGTATTTCTCATACGATGGCAAGGAACTCATATTCCAGTCCACTCGGGGTGATTTACAATGTGATGCCATCTTCCGTATGAACAGCGATGGCAGTAACGTGCGCCTGCTGTCATCCGGCAAAGGCGTAACCACTTGTTCGTTTATCGCCCCGGACGACGAATCCATTATTTATTCTTCCACCCATTTGGGAGGTGACGCTTGCCCGCCCAAACCGGATTACTCCCGGGGATATGTGTGGCCTCTGTACAAAGACTATGACATCTTCAAAGCCGACCCCGATGGCAAAAACCTGGTTCGCCTGACGAAAACCCAAGGTTATGATGCCGAAGCGGTATATTCGCCGCAAGGCGACAAAATCGTTTTTACATCAGTGCGCACCGGCGACCTGGAGCTGTTTTTGATGAATCCCGACGGCAGCGGTGTTGAACAGCTAACTCACAAAACCGGGTACGATGGCGGCGCATTTTTTTCGCTAGATGGCAAGTGGATTGTATGGCGGGCTTCAAGGCCCCAAGGCGACGATTTTAAAGACTATCATGCATTGCTGGCTGAAGGTTTAATCCGACCCGGGAATCTGGAGCTTTATATTATGAACTTGCAGGACCGCAAACCCATACAACTCACCAACAACGGCGCCGCCAACTTCGGCCCTTACTGGCACCCTGACGGAAAACACATCATTTTCGCTTCCAACAAGGACGACCCCAAAGGCCGGGATTTCAATCTTTACATGATTAATATAGACAGCCGCAAGGTGGAACAAATCACCTATTACGAAGGATTTGACGGCTTCCCCATGTTCTCACACGATGGCAAAAAACTGGTATTCGCCTCCAACCGCCATGGGAAAGTTAAAGGCGAAACCAATATATTTATTGCCGACTGGCAGCCTTAATATTTTACAGCCCTCATCGTGGGCGACAGAAATAACGTGTCCGGCATCTTTCGCAGAGGGATCTAAAAGTTCTGCCTTATGCAGTCTTGCGGTAATCATTCCTCATATTGATTTGCATCAAATCATAATTAGTCGTATAACATATCATCAAAATCGTGCAAAACACCATTCACCAGGATCGCTAACAGTAAAGACTATGTGTCTCGGCATACCGATGAAAATAACACATATCGAAGGGTTTCTCGCACAATGCGAAGCCAAAGGTGTGGAACGCCAGGTGAATCTGTTTATGATGCAGGATGAACCTTTGTCAGTCGGTGATTTCGTCATGGTGCATGTTGGTTATGCCATTCAGAAAATGTCCGCAGAAGAGGCCCGCTCCGCCTGGGAACTGTTTGATGAAGCCTTGGCCTTGGAAGGAAGTACTTGACCATGCACGAATTGTCCATTTGCCAAAGCATGATGAATCAGATCAATGCTATCGCACAAGAACATCACGCATCCGGCGTGAGCAAGGTTACCTTACACGTCGGCCCCTTGTCCGGTGTGGAACCGCAATTGTTATTGCAAGCATTCCCTTTGGCCAGCGCGGGCACGATCGCTAGTGATGCTACGTTGGTCATCGAATCCTTACCCATCCGGGTGCGCTGCCGCAGTTGCAAAAAAGAAAGCGAAGTCACCATTAACCTGCTCACCTGCCGGCATTGCGGCGACTATCAAACTCAATTGATCAGTGGCGATGAAATGCTACTGGCTAATTTGGAGCTAAGCACTAATGACGGCATTAGTGACCGAAAGCGTCATGAATTCTAGGAGACGATAATGTGTGATACCTGCGGTTGTAACATCACTCCAGGCAACAAACACTTGCTCGCACCGGGAGGTAAGTTTGCCAAAGTCCCCGATGGCAACCGCGCGGTGGACGTGCTGCAGAATTTGTTAAGTGAAAACGATCACCAGGCCGCGCACAACCGCGCGCATTTCGACAACCAAAAAGTACTCGCCATCAACTTAATGTCTTCACCCGGCGCCGGTAAAACCAGTTTATTGGAGCGCACCATTGAAAGCTTGAAAGACCGTTACCGCATCGCCGTCATAGAAGGCGATTTGGAAACCGAAAACGACGCCGAGCGCATTCGCGCCAAACAAGTACCGGCCGTGCAAATCACTACGGGCAACGCCTGCCACCTGGACGCGCATATGGTGCACGATGCATTGCATCAATTGGACTTAAGCGAATTAGACATTGTGTTTATCGAAAACGTGGGCAACCTGGTCTGCCCTGCCAGTTTCGATTTAGGCCAGCATCGTAATATTACATTGTTGTCGGTAGCCGAAGGTGATGACAAACCGGCCAAATATCCGGTGATGTTCCGGGCCGCCGACCTTGTCTTGCTAACCAAGACCGACTTGTTGGCTGTATTGGACGACTTCGATCCCGCTAAAGCGGAACGCCACGTGCGGAACCTGGCGAGCGATGCACCAGTATTGCATATCAGTAGCCGTAGCACCGACCTTGTGACTGACTGGCTTGCCTGGCTGAAAGAGGAGCTTAACGCTCATCAGGAGCGACTGGCAAACGGTCACAGCATACGCCCCAGAATGCAGACCGATGGCGTAACATCGCGCCAGCGCGAGAGCCGTACCCAAATTCATTCACACCATCCCTCGCGATAAATACCGCAGACGAAGCCATGGCTCTCGATGCAAAACATTTATTGGCAAAAAAGTGGTTAGAGCGAATCCACCGCCTGGACCTGCCGGAAAAAGTCAGAATCATGAATGTGTGCGGCGGACACGAGCGCGCGATTACAATGGCCGGACTGCGCGGCGTATTACCCCCTAACATCGAACTAATCCCGGGTCCCGGATGCCCGGTGTGTATTTGTCCCGAGGAAGATGTTTATCACGCCATTCAATTGGCCTTAAAGGAAGATGTGATTCTAGTGGCCTTCGGGGATATGCTCAGGGTACCGGTCAATGTACCAAAAACCGAAGCCCGCTCCCTGGAACACGCCAAAGCCCAAGGCGCCGACATCCGCCCCATCGCCTCGCCCGCAGAAGCGGTGAGCATTGCCCAACAAAATCCACAACGCGCCGTGGTGTTTTTCGCCGCGGGCTTTGAAACCACCACCGCCCCGGTGGCGGCCATGGTAGCCCAAGGCATTCCCGGCAACCTATCTATTTTACTATCCGGACGCTTGACCCGGCCGGCCGTGGCTATGTTGCTCGACACCGGTGAGACCAGTTTCAATGCTTTGATCGCACCCGGCCATGTAGCCACCGTTATGGGGCCCGAAGAGTGGGAGTTCGTTGTCAATCGACACCACATGCCGGCGGCAATTGCCGGTTTTACACCAGTGAGTTTACTGGCGGCCATGTACTCCACCCTACGGCAACTCATCGAAGAAAAGCCGTTTCTGGACAATTGTTATCCGGAAGTGGTTAAGCCCGGTGGTAACACCTCCGCCAAACGTTATTTGTACGACGTGACTGACGTTGTGGACGCCAATTGGCGGGGCGTGGGCACCATCTCGCACTCCGGTTTTGCGTTGCAAGACCAATATGCGGCTCACAATGCTCGTTTACTTTTCCCGGCGTACAATGAAACCGCCCGCAAAAGGGCCGGTCAAATGCCACCGGGCTGTGATTGCGCTCGTGTGGTGTTAGGCAAGCTGTACCCCAATGAATGCCGCTTGTACGGTGACGCCTGCACCCCAAGAACACCCATAGGCCCTTGCATGGTATCCGATGAAGGGGCGTGCCGAATTTGGTGGTCGGGCGGGGTGCGTGAGTCGGTATATAAGTCTGAACAGGCGGTTACCAGCTGAACTCGCTCCCTCGATTCTATATCGATTTAACCACGAAGGCACGAAGTCAAGAATTTCAATGCGTGAATAAAAGAAAAGGGATTGTTGGTAGTGTGCGCTGCGCGCACGTAAACGTAAGGGGATGCACAGCGCTTTTCGTTCGCAAGGCGCACGCTACATACTATTATGCAAGCGACAGACACAAGCAAAATTGCTCTTAAGGATATACAAGCCGAACAAATCGTCGTCACCGGTCAAGTCCAAGGCGTGGGATTCCGGCCGTTTGTGTATCGACTGGCACATCGTTTCCATATAGCAGGCAGCGTACACAACGAAGCCGGCCAAGTGATCATTCATGCGCAAGGCAAAGAAGAAAATATTCGGCTGTTTAAACAAGCCTTACTAGCCGAAGCACCGGCCATCTCCAAACCAACGATACAATCCACTGGGGTATTGCCAGCCAAAGCATTGCCAGCCAAAGCACTGCCAGCCAAAGCACTATCCGAATTTCGAATCTTGGCCAGCGAAACCAGCCACAAAGCTGAGATTCACACACCGCCGGACTATTTCACCTGCCCTGATTGTTTACAGGAAATGCGCGATCCGAACAATCGTCGGTATGCTTATCCGTTTACCAACTGCACTCAATGCGGCCCCCGCTACACGTTAATCAAAGCGCTGCCTTACGATCGCAAGAATACCACCATGGCGGAGTTTACTTTGTGCCCGGACTGCCGTCAGGAATATCAAAATCCCTTGGATCGGCGTTTTCACGCCGAACCCATCGCCTGCCCTACCTGCGGACCCCAGCTTAACTATTATTCGCCAACAATCGGATTAATCAGCGACACTCAAATTGCTTTGGAACAATGCATCCACAGTCTACGCCAAGGCGCTATAGTCGCCGTGAAAGGCATAGGCGGTTATCACTTGATGTGCGACGCAAGTAACGACAACAGCGTACGGCGCTTACGTCAACAAAAACCACGGCCGGATAAACCACTGGCGGTGATGTTTCCCCAGGCTAATGATGATCCATTGTCCATCTTACGCAGAGTGGCGGATGTTCCAGCTCAAGCGGCACAACTTTTGTTAAGCCCGGCGCGGCCTGTTGTATTAGTAAACATAAAACAACACGCTGCGCTTTCGGAATATGTCGCGCCCAATCTGAATGAAATCGGCGTCATGTTGCCTTACAGCCCGCTGCACGCTTTATTGTTGGATAAGTTCCAAGGGCCGCTCATCGCCACCTCCGGCAATATTAGTGGTGAACCGGTAATGACCAACAACGTGCAAGTAGAACAACGCTTACACCATGTGGCCGACGGATTTTTACATCACAATCGGCCCATAGAACGTCCCGCCGATGATACCGTTTACCGGCTTATTGCCAACGCGCCACGCTCTCTGCGTTTAGGCCGAGGAATCGCTCCGTTAGAACGGCAATTACCCATTCGACTTGAACAACCTTTACTGGCCGTAGGCGGACACATGAAAAACAGCATTGCCTTGGCCTGGGAAGACCGCGTCGTAGTCTCGCCTCATATAGGTAACTTAAGCTCCCCACGCAGCGCGGAAGTCTTCGCTCAAGTGATCAGCGATGTGCAAAAGCTATATCAAGTAAGCGCCAAACGTATAGTGTGTGACGCACACCCCGGTTATGCCAGTACTCGCTGGGCGAAACAACAAGGGCTGAGTGTTCATGAAGTGTTTCATCACCACGCACATGCCAGTGCCGTGGCCGGGGAGTTTGGACACGAAAAGCAGTGGCTGGTATTTGCTTGGGATGGCGCCGGTTTGGGCGAAGACAACACTTTATGGGGCGGAGAAACCTTTTATGGCGACCCGGGGCACTGGCAGCGCGTTGCCAGCCAAAGGCCTTTTTATTTACCCGGCGGTGAAAAATCCAGTCGTGACCCTTGGCGCTCGGCATTGGCACTATGTTGGGAAATAGGCCAGCAATGTGATCAACAACCTTGGCCGACTAACACCGACATATTATTTAAAGCCTGGCAACGCCGATTGAACAGCCCGCAAACCACGGCGGTCGGGCGGTTGTTTGACGCCGCCGCCGCGTTAAGCGGGGCGTGTATTCAAGCCAGTTTTGAAGGCCAAGGCCCTATGCAATTGGAAGCGCTTGCGGCAGGCTCCAACGTTATGGATCACATTGAATTGCCATTACAACAAGACAGCTCGGGACTATGGCGCAGCGACTGGTCGCCCCTGCTTCCCATGTTGTTAGACGAGAATACGTCGGCAGCTGATCGAGCGGCGAATTTTCACTACTCTATGGCAGAAAGCATTGTGCAACAAAGCAGACTTTTCATGGAGCGATATGGCGATTTTGCAGTGGGCTTAAGCGGCGGGGTGTTTCAAAACCGGCTGTTAACAGACCGAGTCGTGCTAAGGCTGAAAGAAGAAAAGATCCGTGTCTATTTACCGCAAGCGTTGCCATGCAATGACGGTGGTTTGTGTTACGGTCAAATTATAGAAACGGCGCATGGCTTATGGAACGGTTAAATGGTATGCATCTATTTAACCACGAAGCACACGAAGAGCACGAAGGGAAGAGCCTATTTAGGGAACCTGAATAAGTCCATGACCGGCATTCAGGCATCCTTAGATGCATTAATCCGATGTCACAACCGGAACTCCGAAACTTGAGTTATAACAATCAGGAAAAAAAATGGATCACATTTCACTAGCGCACGGCAACGGCGGCCGCTTTATGCGCGAACTGATCAATGACGTGTTTGCCCGTCACTTAAACAACCATTACCTGGACGTACAAGCCGATGCCGCCCGTTTACCATTAACCGATCCTACGGATGAATTAATGTGCACCACCGATGGCTTTACCGTCAAACCGCTGGAGTTTCCCGGTGGCAATATAGGTTCACTGGCCGTGCATGGCACCGTTAACGACTTGGCCGTATCCGGCGCTACACCCAAGTACCTAAGCCTCAACGCCTTTATCGAAGAGGGTTTGGAATTCACCACATTAAACCGCATCATCGCCAGTCTCGCCGACGCCGCGAAGCAAGCCAGAGTCCATGTTGTGGCCGGCGATACCAAAGTAGTGCCCCGTGGCGAAGGCAGCGGCATATATTTGGCCACCACCGGTATTGGTGTAAAACCCAGAAACATTCACCTGGGACTAAATAAGATTCGCGACTCCGACGCCATATTGGTGAGCGGTCCGGTGGGCGATCACGGTATTTGTGTCATGTTGGCGCGGGAGCAGTTTGGTCTTAAAGGCGATGTGCAATCCGACAGCGCCAATGTCATTGCTCTCACGCAGGCAATGTTGGATTTTGACGGTTTACGGTTTATGCGCGACCCCACCCGTGGCGGGATAGCCACTGTGTTGTACGAAATTCATCACGCTACAGGTTTCGGTGTCCGCGCCCAAAGCGCAAGCATTCCTGTACGTGATCCGGTCCAATCAGTGTGTGAAATACTGGGATATGATCCGCTGTACCTAGCCTGCGAAGGCCGGGTTGTGGCCGTTATCGACGCCAGCCAGGCCGAGGCCGCGCTGGCTACGTGGCGGCAATTGCCCGAAGGCAAGCAAGCCGCCATCATTGGTCACATCTCGGCTCAGGATAAATACGTGGTGTTAAATACCGAACTGGGTGGCGAACGAGTACTCGAAGAGTTGGAAGATGATCCGCTACCTCGCATATGCTGAACCACGCATAAGCAAGACTGAAAAATAGAGCATAGAAGGGATCGCGATGAATCAAGTAATTTTAATTATGGACTAGCACTGTTATTCATCGATGCTGTTTATTTACCTGCAATTGCGCGTGCGGACGAGTCACAAAAGGCTTACCGCTTCGCCGAACAACCTTGGGGCCTGGACTCTTCCGCGGGGATATAAATAATATAACCTGCGGTTAGCCTCGAATAGACTCTGCCTGTTGATTTGAATAAAGCGAATATCGCAACTGCAAAGGAATCCAGCGAACTCCTCTCCATCGACGTGTACAAAACCATTTTCACTATGCCCGCATCGTAACCCAACGCTAACCGTTAAGATTCCAACAACGGCGGCATAGGACAATCCAACGCAGCCGAGAATGCCCTTAATAGTTCCCGTTCACTCGCGGATACTTTTTTATCGGATGCTATGCAGGCTGCACAGGCTTTCAGCACTTGCGGTTTGACCAGGGGTTTTAATAGGTTGAGTTTGTCCATTGACTCGTTCAAAGTGCCCAGGTTGATTTTTGCTTTGGGTAGCAACCCCAATTTGAGATCGGCGAGTTGTTTTGTTCCGGCATTAAAGGCATTTTGAATATCTGTTTCGGTTTTGTGTTCGGCATAAGCCAACAGAGACAATACCACCGCAATGTCGTATTTCACTTGCTTGAGGTGGGAATATTTGGCGGTGGTCGCGAATATGCCGTGTTTGACAAATTCCGCATCCAGGTAGTGAAACACAATTTTCTGCAACGCCCATTCAAACAAGGACATTTTATTGTCGGCCTTGATCAAGGTATTGAGATTTTTTTTGAATAGTTGATATTGCTGTGGTGACAGTTGTCGCAAGGCGCCCATGCTGGTATCGATGAGTGGCAAGCGGAATTGAGCCTCCAGTGCATCCACCAACGGCAACAATTTTTTGGTGGTCGAGTGTACGCCTTGATCGCCGTGCTCTTGTAGATGCTTCAACTGCAGTTGTCGTACGGCGGCATCTTTGTTAATGACAAAGCAATAAATCAGCGCCCGGGCTCCGTAAGACTCGCGCATGGCGTTTAACACTACGGCCGGAACTTGGGCAATGAGATCGCGGGCGTATTGCAAATGCTCCATACCAGGTCGTCCGACCTGCGAGACCACCGATGAGGTAGTGAGCGCCTCTGAAGCGGCCGCCGCGGCAACGCCCAAAGTTTCAATGCCGGACAATCTTGAGGCCCGCTCAGCCTCAGGCGAATCCATATCGGCCGTTTCTGCTGCCATCGTTACTTTAGGAAATCTGCCATCCCAACGTGGTTGTATTTTGCGAA
>JASFLF010000060.1:0-10045 GCA_050118235.1 Gammaproteobacteria bacterium
ACAAGGAACTGATTGCACTCAAAGCCAAACTGCCGAAGAAAAGCTCAGACGCTTGCGAGCTGAAATACGCCGGTTACGGCAAACGCATTAGTTGTCACGATATCATCAACAATGCAAAAGGACCCACGCTGGTCGTCATACCCGCGCCAAGCGGTGGAAAAGCGTTTGCCATTGGTAAATATGAAGTGTCAATCGAGGACTTTAATTTGTTTTGCCAGGCCACTAAAAGCTGTTCCTCTCGCGACGCCAATATCGACCTGCCCGTCACCAGCGTGGGTTTTAACGAAATAAAGAATTATCTGCAATGGTTATCAGTACAATCCGGTGCCACTTACCGGCTGCCGACCAAAGCTGAGTGGACATACGCCGCCAAGGCCAGCGCACAGCCGGCTGGAAAAGATTTCAATTGCCGGGTTATGATTGGAGATAATATTGTAAAAGGTAATGCGTTATTGACGGTGAAATCGGGCAATATGAACAGTTGGGGACTGGTGAACTACATTGGAAACGCCCAAGAACTCGTGTTTGACGCGCCCAACAACATTATAGCGATGGGAGGCGCCTACCAAGATCCGCTGGCACAGTGTAATATCTCCTTCAAACGCAAACACGATGGGAAGCCTGATTCGGTCACAGGTTTTAGAGTACTAAGGGAATTGTAATTATTATAAAATAAATTCAATGAGTTGCACCGAATTAACTAAATTGGTAAAGACCTATACCCACGGTGAAATCCCGCTGGAAGTCTATCGTGAAAAACGAAGACAGATAATTAACGAGGTCACCGAAGGCGCTGTCGCCACAAAACCTCCCAAGAAAAATGATCCCTTGGATTCTTTTATCGCCAGCGCACCTGAAAAACCGGCGTCGCACAAAAGCCTGTACTTTGCTGTTGCAGGCGCCACGCTAGCTGTCATTTTAGCGATAGGGATTGCCGTTTTTTTGTTTCCATCCACCGATTCAACGCAAGCACCCGAAACCAAACAAGAATCAACCGGGCTGGCCAGCAAATCACATGCGCAACGACTGATCGAAACCTTTCTGCTTTCGGATCAATGGAACGAACAAAGCATCAACCAGTTTATCCTCGACTGGCAGATATTATCGGACCAGCAGCGCCGACAGGCGCAAAACACCCAATGGTTCCATAATTTTAAATCCGTGGTTCAAAACCGTCTGGATACGCTAAAAAACGCATCGCAAGCGGACCATCGAAGCGAAGATTTAATGACCTCATTATTGGCTACAGTGGACCCCGGGTATTTTATTAACCACTCTTTCTTCGGCCAAGCCAAGCCCGTTGAACCCGATACAGCACCTACCACCTCCCCCCGTGTACTGCCACCGGTTGCCGAGTTAAAGCAAGAGCCGGCACAAGAAACAAAGCAAAAAGCTACGCTACCTGAGCAAAAATCCAGGCAAGAAACGACGCAAGCGGAAAAGAAAATAACCAAGGCACTGCCGGTAAAACAAAAAACCGCGCCGCAAAATCCCCTACAAACAGCAAAAGCCATCGATAGCGACCAGGCTAACAATGTATTGAAGCGGTTCGTGCAGGCGTTTGAAAACGGAGATTTAAACGATCTTATGAAATTGTTTTCGCCAAACGCGACCACTAACCATCATACCTCGGCCGATGAAATCAGCGCCAGTTACGCGGAACTATTTCAAACCACTGAAAAACGTGACCTGGCGTTTTCTGATTTTTCCTGGAAGCCTGCCGGTAGTAAACTAGAAGGCAACGGTAAATACCTGGCCCATTTAAATCCCAAAGATACCAATATAGAACAGATATTTTCCGCGGATGTCACTGTTTTGGTGGACACTGCAAGCCAGCCCGCGGTGATAACCGGCTTGTATCTGACCAATCAGCAGTTCTCAACCAGTTTACGACCATCGGTCAAAGCAGCCATCCCCGAAGTGCGAAAGTTACCACCACCGGATAAAGAGGAATTGCGGACACTATTGCGAAAATTCGTTACTTCCTACAACCGCGGTGATGTGGAAGGTTTGATGTCCCTATTCTCCCAAGAAGCCCGCACCAACGACAGGACCAACATCAACGAAATCCGCAAAGACTACACACAACTTTTTCAAACAACCAAATCACGGGAAATTGTATTAAGCGATGTCACCTGGAAATTTACCGCCAATACAGCTGTTGCCAGCGGATTGTTCGAAGCGAAAATCCAACCCATCACCAACCACAAAATCAACATTTACCGCGGTAAAATACGTATTGCTGTTACCAAATATGAAGGCGGTATTTTGATAACTCAGTTGCTGCATAATACTCAGTAGCCAGTTCCTATATATTCATTTTTGATATTGCCAACTCTCCAAGCAACAATCATGTGCTATTGTTGCTTAAAAATCCCCATATCATCCGTCCCCTATTAGAGTATGGTTCCAGTAGCAGCTGAAAAGATGTTACTATCCACCCCGTAGACAAGGTTCTTTTGTTTCACAATAACAATAACGACAACATATAAAATTAAAAATATAGGGGATTCGAATTATGTCCAAGAAATCCACCAACCTTGTGATTGTGGCGCTGATTCTGAGCGCGGTGGTATTGATAGTGGGTTATGGCTACACCCAAAATCCTGAGTACATTGCCAAGCAAAATATGTCTAAGGCGGAAACGGCCATCACCCAACTACGCATCGGTGATGCGGCGAAATTGCTGCAAAAAGTATCTCTAAGCCCAACCACGCTGGCCGATAGCGCCAAACTGCGACTGCAGGGCTTAATTACCTCACAGATTCTACAATCCGCGCCGGCAGGTCAGGCCGCCGACGCAATCGATATCATAAAAGTGCTTCCGGAGACACCGGACTTAGTCGCACTAGTATGGCCTATCATAGAATCCCGGAAACAAGCGGCGCCAAAAGATGCTTTGTCTCTACTGAACGCGATCACATCACTTAGCACGGACGCGGAAAAAACTCTCAACATCCGTATTACAATTTTGGAAAACCTTCTGCAAGCCGAACCCGATAATAAAGACGTTGCCATTGAGCTGGCTGTATTATACGAACCAAAAGGCGACGTCTCCCGCTTAGAAGCGCTTTTAACTCCGCACAAAAAACAATTGGGGATTTCCGAAGGAGCGCGAATATTAGGTCAAATTTACGCCTCGCAAAATCGCATTCAGGACTCATACGATTTGCTATTGCCTTATACGGAAACCAAGTTGACCGAATTTCACAATGCCGAGAATCACTACAATGAATTACTGAATGATATCTGGCAGCAAACCATAGTCTTTCTCAATGCGGGCAACGCGCCGGAAACGTTTTATTCCGAATATGACCACGCGAACAAAACCCGGCAGGACGAGATGGTTCAAGAAATTTACGCTCAACGACGGGACGACTCACCTGAAGTCGCCACGGCGTTTGAAGCCTATCGAAACGCCGCAAGCATAGTACCGGTCGCATTGGATATGGGCATGGTAATGCTACGCAGGGCGCAAACCCTGGAAGACGAACAGCAACGAACTGGCACGCTGGAAGCGGCGGAAAAAACATTTCTTGCGGTAAAAGGGGTTGCCGGGCAGAGCGATGAATACCGCATTTACTTGGCACAAGTCTATTATTGGCTGGGCAAGGCCGATGAAGGCAAAGCCTTGTTTGAGGAATTATTGACGGTGAAGAACCGTGACTTTGTCACCTTGTACTCCGTTGGGAGCATATTGCGCGACCTTGGCGCTAACAGCGAGGCGCGCATTCTCATACAAGAGGCCTATGAAAAAGCCAAGGACAACGAAGAGGCGTATGCCGCCGCCAATTATATGTCGTTGCTGTCCTCTACCTTGTCTGAGCGCATCGAGTGGCTGGAAAAATCCAATCCTGACTCTCCGCGGGTTCAAGCGGATTTAAATAATTTGCGTGGTAATGAAGCTGAACAGAACAATAACCTGCCGTTGGCGGCACGTTATTATCAGAAAACTATCGACAGCTATGAAAAGCAGGAAAAAAATGCAACCACCCTAAATAATGTCGCGTTAGTTTATTTTTCTCTTTACCGGATCAGCGGTGATCAAAATGCGCTAGCGAAGGGCATAAACAGACTTGACGAGGCCATTACGCTCGCACCCAGCGATAGTATCATATTAATAAACGCGGCAGACGTACTTATTTCTACCGCTTGTCGCGAAGTCATCGGCAACAAAATCAACCTGGCCAAACTCAGATCTTCAGGCAATTTGCACTTGCTATCCTTCTTATACAACACCGATGAGCAAAAACGCACCATTGCTCGGCAACTTAGCCAAAATACCGCCATGATCAAAGCGGTTTCTTATTTGGAAAACGCCATGATTTTAGCTCCCAAACTGGATACCCCGTATCTGCAACTTACGTCTTTTTATGCCTTTGTTGAAGATCATGAAGCTATGAAACGGGTGGCCGATAAGTTAAAAAACGTGGAAATCGACACGGCAGACGCTAGCAAGCGATATGAGGAATATTACAGCGGATCCAATGACAAATACTATACGGACATTTACAATAACAGAATTCAGGAGTATCGGGAACTGCAGAAAGACATAAACCCACGCGACGACCAATACAGCCACACTGTGGCAGTCTCTTATTTGATTAACACTCTTTTTTCGACAATGGATTTGAACAAAAATGTCGACCTTAATGAACTCGTGCAAATGGCAAAAAACAATTACGAACGCTTCCCATCAAAAGCAACCAGGAGGGATTATTACAATGCCTTGTTGGTGCGCGCAGTTAATACAGTGCAGGCAAACGACGACACTCTGGCCGGCTTAATGGAAGAGTACCGGCGATTGCTAAGTCATCGACACCTTGTTTTGGTGAGTTTGGAAACCTCCAGCCAGATCAAAGAAATATTATTGCAAAACGAGGATATGAAAAATTTTATGGCGTTAATCAAAGAGGAGATAACTCACAACCGTACCGAAGCGGCGGCTTCGGACTGGGCTTTAATGCGGCATTTGGAGCCGGAATTCGCTGACCGAGTCCTCGCCAATATAAAAGCAAATCCAATCAATCTAATTTCCCTGTCCATCAGCGAACGGCTCAATCCACCAAACGCATCAATAGTGTATAACCAGTATTGGTATAAGCGAATGAATGGAGACACTAGTGCGGCGCTGCAACTTCTGCAAGACGCTGCGGTAAAAGGCGTAAAATTACCGTTGATAACCTCCTGATGTTGGCTAATTCGCCTTTCTCTCCAGGAGATGACCCGCTATCGTATTATCATTGATTTGAGATAGCGTGTGTTCAACCTCAAGTATGCAACTCACTTTCGCTATTGAGCGTGGAGTCAATGCGCTCGTATTCTGAAATCACTTGAGCACCAAACAACAAAATGAGCGCGGCAACTTCCAGACTGAGCAAGATGACGACGACAGTGGCGAAAGCACCATAGATAACGTTAACCAGAGACAGCGTGGAGAAATACCATACCAAAAGGTGCCGGGAAATCTCCCACAACACGGTGGCAGTGACGCCGCCCAGGAGTGCATGGCGCAACGACAACTGGCCGGTGGGCATGACCAAATACAAGGACGTCAACAACAACACCTCACCCAAAACACCCAGAATATAAATAACAGCTGCCACTGTTCCACTGAACGACCATACCTGCCCTAGGATTGTGAATGACTTCTCATCCAATGAATGCAGCATGCCACTGATACTGCTCACTAACAGCAATCCCAAGGCCAGGAAAAAAATATAACCGTAAGGTATGATCGCGGAAATGATAAAATGTCGGCGGCGAATGGCCACCCGATGGAAAAATATCACGGACATGGCATTTTCCAACATCGTAAACGCGAGTGAACTAAAAAACACCAATATGATTACTCCCACTACTCCGACTAACCTCCAATTTTGTAAAAACGCTTCGATTTGCCGGATCATGTCATCGGCGCGGCCCGGAGCGACCAAGTCCAAATATTCGCGTGTCGTCGCCAGCAATTGCTCTATGTCGGTTAGTTGTGACAAGGCGATAAGAATCAACGCCAACATGGGTAGAATGGAAAGTAAGGTATTATATGCGACAGCGCCGGCCAATAGAACGCCCTGATTGGCGCGAAATCCGGCGACAACCTTTTTTAAGAACCAAAAAGGATGGTGAATCACGTACGATGAGCGACGTGTACTACTTTGCATTGGCATTGTTTAATGAGCTATGTTCGCAATGGCAGTGGCCAAAGTTGATGTTGGTTAGCTGCAAATCTCAATTTTACTTATTGAACAGGGATTCGACTACAGTATTGTGAAGTATATCCAATATTACACTTCGAATAATAGGCGGGCTTAGTGATGTTTTTATCTCAATCTTTTAAACGTTGACTTTTTGTGCAAAAAACGTAGTACAAATCAATGCAAATCTTATATCACGACGAGTATTTCGTAGCCGTCAACAAACCCGCCGGTTTATTGGTTCATCGTTCCAGAATAGATAAACACGAAACTCGTTTTGCATTGCAAATAGTGCGGGACGCGATCGGTCGCCGCGTATATCCGGTGCATCGACTGGATAAGCCGACTTCCGGGATTCTGTTATTTGCGTTGCAGCCCGACGCCGCAGCCGCCATGATGTCCTTGTTTGAAGCCGCACAAGTGGAAAAAACCTATGTAGCGGTGGTTCGCGGTTATACTGATGAGCACGGTGAAATCGACTATCCGCTGCAAGAGCGACTGGACAAAATGACTGACGCGTTGGCGGACCAAAACAAACCAGCGAAACCGGCCGTCACCCGATACCGACGGTTGGCCGCAATCGAACTGCCCATTTCAGTAGGACGATATCAAACCAGTCGGTATTCCCTGCTCCAAGCCACTCCATTAGCAGGACGCAAACATCAAATTCGCCGCCATATGAAACACATATTCCATCCCATTATTGGGGACACCACGTACGGTGATGGTGTACACAACAAGATGTTTCGGGAGCAATTCGCCTGTCATCGATTGTTGCTACATGCTCAAAGTCTGGCGTTTCCACACCCCTATCTAAACCGGCCGGTAAACATTAGCGCGCCATTGGATAACGATTTTGAGCATATTTGCCGTCGATTTAGCTGGAACGTATGTATTCAATAGCGTTTTTTTACTCAACGGTGACTTCCGGTTGCGCGATGAAGTATACTTTATCGCTGATTAACTCGACCGAAACTGAAGCCGCGATGAAAATATGGGTGGATGCCGATGCCTGTCCTAATGTCATTAAAGACACGCTGTATCGCGCCGCGCGGCGCAAACAAATACCACTGATTTTGGTCGCCAATCATGATATTCGCACCCCGGCTTCGCCTTTTATCACATCCGTTAAAGTGGAACATGGCTTCGATGTTGCCGACAATTATATTGCGCAGCAGGTTACGGGGGAAGATCTGGTGATAACGGCTGATATACCGCTGGCTGCGGCGGTGATCGACAGAGGCGCTTTGGCATTGAATCCGCGCGGCGAATTGTATACCGAAAACGATATTCAACAACGCTTGTCGATGCGCAATTTCATGGAAGAACTGCGCAGCGCCGGCCAAATAACCGGGGGTCCTGCGGCAATCAGCCAAAGCGATCGCCGTGAGTTTGCCAATCAACTGGACCGAATACTGGCGCGACTGTGATTTTCGTGGTTCGTGGTAATTTTATAGCTTTACTTAAATATTTCCAGCGTCACGAGCAAATTCTCAACTTTTATCCATAAAAACTTTGATTAAATCCAATGGCAGCGGAAAAACAATGACGGAGCTTTTTTCGCCAGCGATTTCCACCAGGGTTTCCATGTAACGCAATTGCAAGGCTTCTTTTTGTTGGGATAATTTTTTCGCCGCCTCCACCAATTTTTCCGCCGCTTGCATCTCTCCCTCGGCGTGAATGACTTTGGCACGCCGTGCGCGCTCCGCTTCCGCCTGCCTGGCAATAGCGCGCACCATGGTTTCATCCAGATCCACATGTTTAATTTCAACATTGGCGACTTTGATGCCCCAGGCATCGGTTTGTTTATCCAGGATAGTCTGAATGTCGGCGTTAAGTTGCTCGCGCTCCGCCAACATATCATCAAGGTCGTGTTGACCCAGCACGGAACGCAATGTGGTTTGCGCCAGTTGACTGGTGGCAGCAAAAAAGTCTTCCACTTGGATAATGGCTTTTTCCGGATCGACCACGCGAAAATAGATAACCGCATTGACTTTGACCGATACGTTGTCGCGCGAAATCACATCCTGGGAAGGAACATCCATAACAATAGTACGCAAGTCCACCCGCACCATTTGTTGTACAACCGGAATGACAATGACCAAGCCCGGTCCTTTTACCTTCCAGAACCGGCCCAACATAAAGATAACCCCGCGCTCATATTCCCGTAGGATCTTAATGGCGCTGAACAGCAAAGCCACAATGATCGCGGTAATCACATACCCTATATACGCCGTAGTAATCATGATACTGTCTCCTTATGGCTCATTATGACTCTTTCTGTTTAGCCGTTATAGGTTCTACCCACAGGGTTAAGCCGTCCAATTTTATTACCCGAACTTTTTGGCCGGTTTGTAAGGGAACTTCGGTATGAGCGCTCCAATTTTCACCATGAACGTGCACTAGTCCCTGACCATCGAAATCCTTTATCACTTCGGCGGTGGCGTCAATCAACTCTTCCCGACCGCTGACCACGGGCCTGCGGCGTGCCTTTAACGCCATAACCAGCACAATGGCGAACAAGGCGCTGCTGACCAAGGCAAACGAGGCTATGAGCGGCAACGAAACTCCATAACCCGGCACATCGGTATCCATTAGTATCACGGAACCGATCACAAACGCGACAACGCCACCAATTCCCAAGGCGCCAAAACTCGGCACAAACGCCTCGGCAACCATCAACCCAACGCCGAGGATAATCAATGCAAAACCGGCGTAGTTAATGGGTAATACTTGAAACGCAAACAGCGCCAACAACAAACTGATCGCGCCAATGATTCCGGGAAACATGGCGCCTGGATTGGAAAATTCGAAAATCAAGCCGTAAATTCCGATCAACATTAATATATACGCAATGTTGGGATCGGTGATTATGCTTAGCAAACGGTTACGCCAGTCCGGTTCGAAGTGCTCGACCAACATGCCCTGGGTATGCAAGGTAAGCTTTTGGCCCGATATATCGACGGTTTTTCCATTGATCTGTTGGAGCAAATCGGACAAATTGACGGCAATCAAATCGATGACGTTTTCCGCCAACGCCTCTCTTGCCGATAGGCTGGCTGCCTGGCGAACCGCTTTTTCCGCCCAATCCTTGTTGCGCCCGCGCAATTCGGCCAGTCCTTTGATATAGGCCACAGCGTCGTTCATGACCTTATGGGCCATGGCATCTCTATTCGAAGGTGGTGACTGTGTTGTAGGCTCTTTACTGGCTGTTGGTTCTTTGTTGGCTGATGGCTCTTTGTTGGCTGATGGCTCTTTACCCGCGGATGACTGGTTGCGCTGGTTGTCGTCCTCATCATTAGGCGTACCGGGCAGGCCGCCGCCACCGATTTGTACAGGGGTCGCCGCTCCAAGATTGGTTGCCGGCGCCATGGCGGCTATATGGCTTGCATAGAGTATATAAGTGCCGGCACTGGCGGCGCGGGCACCGCTAGGGGCTACGTAAGTCACTACAGGAATCGGGGAAGACAATATGGCCTGAATAATGTCGCGCATGGAAGAATCCAGACCGCCGGGAGTATCCATTTTGACAATGAATACCGAGGCGCCGCTTTTGGTGGCTTTCTCCAACGAGCGTACGAAGTAATCTTTGGTAGCGGGCCCTATGGCGCCGCTTATAGTAATAAAAATCGCTTTGTTCGCTCTTCCCACGGGAGAATCACTGGTTTGGCCAACAGATAGAACAAACAATGCGCTTGTGACCGCGCTCAATGACCACAGCAATTTTGTTAATGGTTTCATCATCGCATTCTGTTATTTCCAGCGCAGCGTGTTGAAGAGCGATTTAACGGTAAAACTACTGTAGCTACTGTAAATCAAATCAAAACTATTCTAAAGAGGTCTTTGCTCAC
>JASFLF010000061.1:0-9999 GCA_050118235.1 Gammaproteobacteria bacterium
CCACAGTGATTCGTCTTATGCTTATATGGGAGTCGGGATAGTGATACCCTGGCGCTTGCCAATAATAGTTGCCTTGAGAGTCGGTCTCACCGGAAGTCAGCGTTATCCATTCGCTATTGCGCACCGCTTCGACGCGAACCTTCGCCCTGGACAGTGGCTTTCCGCTTTGCAGGGAGGTAACCGTAAATCTTACCGCCGCACGTTCTTCCACTGCCGTTAAACTCAAGTCCGTCACTTGAATACGTATCCAGCTGCGGGTGGTCGAATCATCCAAGCGGCGTATACCCACCAGATAGCTGCCCGGTTTTTGCTTGCCGGCTATATGGGAAAAATATTCTTGCAAAGATAATCCAAACTTGGCGCTGACACCGTTACGCTGTAAAGGTATGTCCACAATGCCGGAATAGGCCGGCGAACCCAAAGAGCGGATTTGCTGGCTTAATTCGGCTGACGAAATAAATCGTGATGTAGTGGTAAACGGTTCGGCCCTTTCGCCGGGCCCCGGCGGGCGCTGGGATTCATCGATAGTAATCGGCTGTTGCGGAAACGGCCAAAAGCTGCGATCCAGCGGATCAATGGTATAAATGCGCAAATCCAGGCGGTCGTGACCGCGCCCCTGGACAGGCACCATTTGCGGCCCAAAGCGTTCCACAATGCCTTGACTGGCCTCCCATTGTAAAAACGGGTGCTTGGGTGGGAAATACAAAAACAATTCACTGACGCCGCTTTGTTGCAGGGGGCGTTGCTGCGCGTCACTGATGGGACTAGGCACCAGGTTCAGTTGGTATAAAGTATCCGCGGTAAAATTACCCCGTACCGCGAGCGTATTGCCGTAGTGAGAGAACTGCAAATCCTCAACAGTGGGCGTAAATCGTATTAAATTACGTGCTTGCACCGCATTGAGTTCCGCCAACGGCGCCGAAAATTGCACCTCTATCACCCGGTTGTTGCTATTGCATTGAATGGCTTGTTCTTTGGTATAACGCACGCCTTCCTGGGTAGCCGGATAGCGATTGGCCGCGCAACCAAAACGCAGCACCCGAAACGGCTCGGCGGTGGCAAAATGGATTCGTTTAAAAGACTGCTCCACGGCATCGAGCAAGGACAAACGCAAATGCACAATAGCCCGCTGACCGGCGGCGATGGCTTGATTTAAAACCAATACGTATTCAGCGGGTTCATTGCGTTGGGCGCGGTCACTCACCTTGATGTAAAAATCCTCTTGATCCAACCAACGGGGATTGACATCGCCGACGCCGGGCAAAGGTCGCAGTTCTATACTGACCATTTTGGCCAACTCCGCCACGTCCAGCGGGTCGTCAAAGGACAAAGCAATGCTATTGACAGGCTCCAAACCGCTCGCGCCGTCCGCTGGTACACTGGTACGTGGCGCGGCCATCAAGGTATATAAACGGTAGTCACGTTGTTTACTTGCCCCGCGAATAATTCGCCAATCAAAGTGAGCCAATGGAGGCCAGGGTTCGGCGGGACGAAACTGCAGTGTGCGCCGATTGATCCAAGTGAAAGCACCGGGATGAGACGGGGTTACGGTCACAAACTGCTCCGCCCGGTCTTCCGCTTGTGGTGTGTCCGGACCAAGATCCTTGCTAAAAAATATTGTCACCGGATCCCAGCGTCTTAGAAACGTGTTTGGGATGATCTGCGAGTCCCGCGGCGTGCTCAACGTACCTTCCGGCGGTACCTGAACATAGGTTTGATCGGCGTTAACCGCTGCGCCGGCGGACATCAGAAATAGCCACAACATGACTAGAACATGTAACAATGTTGATTTCATTACGACCTTCCTACGATTCTTATGGTTTGGGCGACGGCTTGTCCAACTTACGGCCAGCTTGCTCTAAATATTTCTTAATGACCTCCCAAGGCGGTCCCGCGGGAGGACGCTCCAATCCCACTAACACAGGACGCACGCGCACCGGCAACGTATCAGGCGGCACGCGAATGGCAAATACATAACGGCCCGGTGCGAGCACGGGCATATGCACCACGCCTCGGCTGATCACATTGCCGCTGCCGTCCAGCAAATGCCCGGACACCACATCCGATGATGCCTGTACACCCAAACCAACGGGGCCTGATTCGCTCACGTCAAATTGGTACATTTTAGCTCCGCCGCCGCTTACTATCGTCTCTGGCCCGTATCCTTCCCCAATGCGAACCAGAGGCGCGCTGGAGACAAACACCACAGCGTTCATTACCGATGCGCCTAAACCATAAAAGGAAATCGTTGCATGACCGGCGGGCAGATAAACGGAATAATTCACGCCTTGCGGGTGGGCGTCGACAATTTCTTTACCGCTTGCGTATGTGATGCGGGTGATTAATGCCGTATCGCTGCGCAATTGCAACTGCATGGCCTCTCGAGCGTTAGTTTGAAAGATTTGCTGTTCTCCCTGTAGAGATAGGGTTTGATTCGCCGTAACATCCAGCACCGCAAAAGGTGTTTTTGCCTGATCCTTGCGTAAATTATTGCTTTGCCGTTGATGCGATTGTGAATCCAACCACGCGAGCACCATGCCCGGCTGGTGGTCCAACAGCAACTCGCCCGGCCCATCGATCATCAAGTCGCTACCGCGCAGGACACGGCCGCTGTGTTGAATGTAAGTGCCTTGTGAAGAACCGCGAATTCTAAGAATGCTGCGGGGGGTTTCTCTGTTTAACTGAACCGGTATTCGCAATTGCCCGGTGTTCGCCACATACCGCTGGAACATGCGTTCCTGGGTCAACACTAGCTCAATAGGTTTTGAATCTGCAACGGTCGCTAATGAATCAATCCTCACCGCGATGTCCTGCACTTTCGTATCCGCATTCACAATGAGAATTTCGTCAGCCTGGCTTTGGATGACTTCATTGAGTGCTGTCTTGCCGGACCAATGGGTGCTGATGATTTTCTTTTGCTGTCGCAACACAGCAGCCGTGGCCGGCGGGAATGTCAAAGTGATACGCTTATACCCCGGCCGTAATTGCAATTGCGAAGCAGCGCCGGCAGCCAGCACCTCTTGAAAGAGCCCTTCTTCTGCCGTCTTGATATTTTCAATCGTAAACGACATATGCCGTAAACTGAGTTCCAATGCCTCGCTTTGATCGCCGGCATTCCAAAGCTTGAGTACCGGGTTGCTCGGATTAACCGCCACAGCCGCCGCCGAGTGTTGCGCGATAGCGAACTGTCCCGCACTCGGTGATTCAGGGGCCGCCTTATTTTCTACAAGCTGCACCCCGGCCTGACCAACACGTGTCTCAGCAATAATCATTACCGGTTTTTCATTCGCTTCAATGTCGAGTTGGCCTTTCTGATAGGGAGGCAAAGCCACTTGTAAGCGGCCACCATCAAGCCTTCCCAGAAAGATCCTCTTGCCGCTTATCCTAGCCGTTTCCTCATTTACACCAATCCGCTTGGCCAACCACAAAGTGGTTTCGCCGGCCATTAGCAAGCCATTATAAGTTCCTGACAATAGTCTATTGGGTTGTGATGACCAAAGCACATTCTCTGCATCATCCACTCTAAACAGTCCGGGATGGATTAAATCGATCACTGCAACTGCGAGAGACGATCCCCGATCTGAATCGGAAACCGGATCAAGCGGTATTCCACTCTTACTCAGTTGCTGCTCGCGATAGTGTTGGGGCGTCATGGCTTGCACCTGCAATGAAACAGGCGCATTGCGCCGATCCACGGACCATACCCTGAGGCGATAAGACAGGGCTGCGGATTGTGCATACGGTAGCAACAAATACGGTGCTTTACCGGTGGCCGAACCAAGCTCCGCCCACAACATCGCTTGCTCGGCGTCGCGGTTTTGCATTTCAATACTGAGTCCAAGCACATCTTCCGATTGTGCTTGCACTACCAGCAAGGATTTGTCGTCCGGTAGGCGTAAAGGGTAAACATGAGCGTCGTCATCAGAAATGGTAGTGACGGTAGGTAAGGCCTGTGGATCTTCCAGACGTATGTTTGGCGCCTCCATAAATACCTCTGTTGGTTGGGTGTTATTGCCGACGGCTTCCACTTCCAGCTGATAGTCACCGGCCCGCAGTTGTTGCGCGATTAAAAAATTCCAATCATTGCTGCGGTCATCCCCTTGCGCTACCACATTGCCTTTATTGTCGAGCAAACGCGCCCGCACATCGTTTTGCCCGTAAGACCAAAGTTCTACGAATCCATGCTTACCTATGGCGATGGGAATACTCGCGGGCACAGCGATGTGGCGTTGTTGACCTATCATCAGTTGCCGCGAACTAATGCCAACCTGATAACGCACGCGGTTACTCTTGCGTATATTCTTCACAGCAAACCAGTATTGTCCCGCCGCCAGTTTTCCTTGCCAGGGTTTCAGCGGAGCAACGGTGGTAATCAGGTTCCGCTCATTGACTTCGCCACGATAAAGGTCGCCACCCATCTCGTTACCAAGTGCAATGCTGATATCCGCGTCGGCCGGCACTGCAAACATCCAAACGTCCGGCGTGCGTTGCCCGCCGGTCTCCGGCTCCCGCCATTCATGTTGCACGGTTTGTCCAATGAATATGGTATGTGGGCCATGGCCTTGATATTGTATGGGTTCCCGAATGCCATCAAGCGATGTGACGACCCTGGCATCGACCGCTTCCGGTCGGATAATCACGCTATACTCGCCAACATCAAATTCCCGGGTGATATCAGCGGCGATATTGGGAGGCTCGATGGGCCAACCGTCCGCATCTTCCAAGCGCATGAGATAAGTGCGCCCGGCACCAATTGCCCGTAGGCGGTAATTGCCTTTTTTCTGGATAGCAAAACGGTGTACCAATCCTTTGCCGGCTTTTAAAGTTGCCCGGGCGGGTACACCAGCGCTAAGCCGCCCGCCATTTTCGATGGTGGTACGCGCCACGCTTAAGCCTAAATGGCCACGGCTTCGATTGTGAGGCTGTACGGTAAGTTGATAGTCACCTTCGCGCAAATATTGCTGAATAAGAAAATTACGGCCGACGCCGTTGGCTTGTTGCCTGACCAGCGAGGGATTGGTGCGAGTACGCAAATTGCCCTCGGTTTCCAACAAGCCGGTGGATTCCAATCGATACAATGCGGGTTTATCCACCTTTAGCAAATAAGTCACCGGCTGATCGCGGTCCAAGTCAAGATACACCGACCGCTCCGCCACCAGGCTTGGCAAGTTAGGCGCAGAGCGCAGGGTTTGGGGCAAAGAAGGTAATGGCGACGATTCGCTCAAACGCGTTGCGGAAAATTCCAAGGCATAGGTAACGGTTTCGACGCCGGGATTACGAATCGAAAGCTCATAGTTTCCGGAAGCCAGTGTCAGTTGCGTTACCCATTTTTGCTTGTTCAAAGATAGGTCCAAGGCCGTACCGTTCACGGTCAGCGCGCGCACAGTCCCGGCTTCGGGGACCTTTATTGGTACGCTAATGATTTCATTGCCACGCTGCGTCACAGGCAACGCCGTGGACAAATCCACCGGCGCGGGGCGTAACACAATGCCCGCATTCACACCCGGCTGCCGATTTATATACAACGTGTAATAGGTGTCGCTATCCAGATTAACGACGCCGTAGCGCGTGGCACCGGCCACACTGGGCATACTTGATGGAATATCGGAATCAGCCCCCCCTAAATAACCCTCTTTTTCAATAGCAAGGGTTAAAATACCTTTTAACTCCGGACGCACTGTCAACACATAAACTCCCGCATCCAAATCCCACTTAAAACCACTGTCTTCGAACGGCGGTGGTTGATAGTCCTTGGGACGGGATGTTAAAAAAGGTTCCATAAGAAATTTAGCGGTAACACCTTCCCCTTTTCCGGTAATTATATAGTTTCCCGGTTCGGTGATTTCCACATACAGCGTTAAGCTATCCAACAGATTAAAACGCCGCTCGTATCTTACGTTTGTGTTCAGCTTTATAACACGGGCATCCATAAACTGTTCCGGCTGAAATCGCGGCAACCGAGTCAATACCGACGTAGCGTCCACGGAGTCGGCGGCGGCGCCGGAATGAATTGAACTCAGCCAATACGCCCCTGAGTGGCTGAACGAATAGCGCCAGCGTTTTTCAAAATGTTGCAAGGTGTAACTTTGACCGGCCAACGACGTGATAGTAATTAAGCGGTCTGAATTTTGAGTTCCCATCTCCAGTTCCGCCACCGGTGGTATGGATTTTTTCGAAATCCCAGCCGATCTACCCGAGTTGGAAAACGCCGCATTTTCATGAAAACTGTCCACTGTCATTGAGATGTCGGTCGCCTCCGGCACGCTCAGATTAAAATAGTTGCTGTTTCCCGGCACACGGTAGCGGTCGACCCCAAAAACGCTCACGCTGTAACGCCGTTGACCGGATTCATCCAGCCTGGGTATGCCGTAGCGTACGTATAACGGGTGTTCTTCGCTTTGCTCCGTCCACGCTTGGGAAGGTCCGCCATAAGCCGTCAATAAATACAAGCCGGGCTCCAACTTAACGTTGAGTTGCAGCGCTTGCAGGGGCTTTTCGGGATGGGGGTAAATTTGTTTCTCTACCGGCGCAAAATCCAACAACCAATTACCGTCTTTCCATAGACGCAAATCCGCCAGATTGCGTCCCGCCGCTTCTATGGCGACGGTCTCGCGCTTTTCGATATATATCCAAAACGAGCGTTGTTGAAAATCTTCCAAACTTAAGGTGATGTCTTTTAGCTTAATAAGTTGAGGAAAGTTGTTGGCATGCAGTTCGGTATAGGAATGAACCAAGAGCTTGACATCCCCAATGCCGGTCTGTGGAGCATGGGTAATGATTTTATAGTCGCCGCGATTTAAAAACAGATCTAGCCGGCCGTCTTGCTCACCCGCTATACCGGCAATTTCACCCGGTCCCGCCATGCGGTCGATAAGCTGCAATGCTGTCCCTTGAGCGCTTTGCGCCAACACCGCATAACGCCCGAATTTCCCGACATTGACCATGGCGGATTGTCTGCCTTTGGCCGGTAATGTTTCAAAATCCAGTTGTGCCGATACCGCCGGCGTAGTGGCCACGCTGACATGTGCAATACCGAAAAAACCGGCCAAAAAAAACAACAAAACGGAAATTATTTTATTCATAACACTATCATTCGTAACACTGCGATCAGTCAATTGTAGAATCCAAAATCTACTCAATTGTAGACGAGAAATAAGACAAAAATGCATACGAAAAATGATGTAATATGGCGAAGGTCGCTGTAGTCGTTTATGAACAGCGGCTGATGGTTGTATTTAGGGAACCTCTGTAAGTCCATGATCGGCATTTAGCTCCCTGTCTGCTCAACCAGGACTTATTCAGAGGTCTTTAGTAAACATTGATTATGTAACTTGCCACCCCCTGGATTTTTATGCTCAGCTATCGACACGCTTTTCATGCGGGTAATCACGGCGATGTATTGAAACATTCGGTGTTAACTCTTATCGTCGAACACTTGCTGAAAAAAGCCAAACCTTTTGTCTACATCGATACCCACGCCGGCGCCGGCCGTTACGATTTAAAGACGGAATGGGCGGAAAAAAACCGCGAATTTGCCACCGGGATTTTACCATTGTGGCAACGCAAAGACTTGCCCAAAGGATTGCGTACTTATATCGGCATTGTGCGACATATGAATCCCACCGGTGAGTTGCGATGGTATCCGGGCTCCCCTTGGGTGGCGCGGCAACTGATGCGAAAACAAGATAAAGCCCGGTTGTTTGAATTGCATAACAACGAAATACACAATCTGCGGACTTTGGTGGCGAAGGAACGCAATATCAAAGTGGAGCACGCCGACGGCTTGCAAATGATAAAAGCAATTCTCCCCCCGCTGGAACGTCGGGCCTTAACGCTGATCGACCCGTCTTACGAGATAAAAGACGACTTTGTGCGCGTCGTAACTGCGTTAAAAGACGCTTACCGGCGATTTGCCATGGGTGTGTATGTGTTGTGGTACCCAGTCATAAACCGTACCTATATTACACGCCTGGAAAGTGATTTGCGCCGCAGCGGCATACGGAATATTTTGTTGGCCGAATTAACATTCGCACCCGCATCAACACAAGGAATGAGCGGTTCGGGCGTCATTGTCATCAATCCGCCTTGGACATTACCGGATAGTTTGCAAGAGATGTTACCCTATTTGGCCGGCCTATTGGGATCCATCCAGCAAAATACGGAGCACGGCAAATACCGGATTGATACTCTAGTACCCGAGTGAATCCACCCTGGCAGCAATCCCCATATCAGGTTCGCTGGGAATAATATTGATATAACGCAAACATTTACGATATCTTTAACGCAACCACATCGGGGGAAAATTATAATTTTTCGCCGTCAGCTGTTAACATTGGTTTTACTTTAGCCTGTAAGGACCTTCATCTATGCATAACCGCCTCATCCACATAAGTTTTCTTTTACTCATCATCCTCCTATCGGCCTGTGCGACCAGCGTGCGATTGTCCATGGAACAGCTGCGAGAGCAATATCCTGAACTGGCTAAATTGGAGAAAAATCTGGATGAGGCCAGAGCGAGAGGAAAAGATATATTAGCACCGGAAAGTTACCAAGTTGCATTGGATGCTTATATTAAAGGGTATAACGCGGCGCAGGAAAACCAACAGGACCTCGCCGTACAAAGCGCGCGAGAAGGCATGACCGCGCTCGATGCGGCATTGCAAACGGCTCAGACCAGTGAAAAAATACTCTCGGAGGTTTTGGAGGCTAGAAGCCGCGCACGCAAAGCCGGTGCGGACAAATTTTATACCGAGCAGATGAAAAAGCTGGACGAAGACCTCACCAAAATAGGCCAATTAATCGATAATGGTCAGATAGAAAAAGCCAAGGCACGACGCCCCGAACTGCAAAATGCTTATTTAGATCTTGAGTTGGCGGCCCTCAAACAAAGCACCATCGCTTCGGCGCAAAAAGCCATCGCCGACGCCAAGGCCAGTGATGCACAAAAGTACGCCCCAAAAACCCTCACTAACGCCCAAGAGGAATTGACACTGGCGCAGTCGGTGCTGGAAGTCGACCGCACCAACCGTGATAAAGCCAATGCGCATGCCAATCGCGCCACAGTGCTGGCCAAACGCAGTATGTACATTGCCGCGCTACTCAAAGACACCAAACGCCGCGATGGTGAAGATATCGTATTGGCCTACCAAAACGAATTGAGCACGTTCGGCAAAGCAATGGACCACGAGCTTTTGTTTGACAAACCCAACGACGAGACCCTGGCAGATATTCGTAACACCATCAGCGCACTTTACGAAGCCAATTCCGATAACAAACGCCACGCGTTGGAGTTGGAAGCCGAACTGTCGCAAATCAATGAAACCCACCAACAACAACTGATAAACATAAAAGAACAACATGCGCGAGATATGGCGCAATTGGAAAGCAAATATTCCGGTGAGATCTCCATGCTGGGGAAAACCCAGGAACATCTGGCCCGTATGCACGAGGAACAAAAGGCCCGTTTCGAGCGAGTGCAGTCGCTGTTCAATGATAAAGAAGCGAGTGTTTACCGACAGAAAAACAATGTACTCATCTCCGTACACGGTTTTAAATTTCCCGTGGGCAGTGCCGAGATAAAGCCGGCGAACTTCGCCTTGATGAATAAAATCGTCAAAGCCATCGGTGAGTTTAAATCCTCCAAAATCATAGTATCCGGCCATACCGACTCCACCGGCAGCGCAGACGCAAATAAGATGCTCTCCGATAACCGGGCAAAAAATGTGGCCAAATTTTTTATCGAAGTGGGCGGCATAGACGGTAAACGCATCCAGGCCAAGGGCTACGGGCAGGAAAAACCCGTGGCCAGCAATCTTACTGCGGAAGGTCGTGCACTAAATCGGCGCGTGGAAATCCTGATTGTCAATAGCGGCCGCTAGTGTAGTGTTTCATATAAAACGTGCATTTAGAAAGCCGCTCAAAGCGCGAGTGCGAGGCGCAGAGCGCAGGGAATGTCGGCTACCTTTCCAAGGTCTGCACCAACAGTAGGCGCTTTAGGCG
>JASFLF010000062.1:0-9982 GCA_050118235.1 Gammaproteobacteria bacterium
AACCCATGTAAAAGAAACCATTAAAATATTTAGTCAATTTGGCGATTGTGATAAGGCATCAATGAAGCAAGCGACATTCATTGTATCTATGAAATTGACAGATGGTGTGATAGATATGATGAAAAAATCCGTATTTGCATCTAACTAGTGACATTCGGGTCAGAGAACAATAGTTACTAATATTAGAGAATATTGTTATCTGGCTCATATATTCTCAAAATAAAATTTGTGGGGAGCTGAGGTTCAAGCCGGCCTCTGATTCCGATTTGCCAATTAGAGAAAAATGATCTCAAATATTCTATGCTACTAATATTAAGAGCGAAGGATTGCTGATCCCTTTTATTCATACTTATGCGTTTAACTTCCTGTCTAGGTGGCTTGAATGAGCGGTATTTTTTTTCTCTTTTATGGTGTCGCGATACTCATCGTCCTGGGTGGTGGCGTATTGGCGTATTGGTGGGTAGGGCGGCATCACCGGATATTGGGGGTGCTGGCGGGTATGTTTAGCGCTGCTGCGCTGGCGTTAATCTGGCCGATTCCTATTCATGGTGGGTTCACATTTCTTGGTGCCATTGTGTTTGATGAACTGCGCGAAAACTGGGAGCGTGGTGTGGCGGTGTATGCAGCACGCAAAGACCAGCGCTTTATGCAAGGCCTCGAGGCGCGTTTCGCTGGCGAACTCGAATACGAGCGCGTCGTTGAGCTTGCAGGAAACTGGTCGACAGTGATGCTGCCGATGGGTGGAATTGCCTGGATGGATAAACACAGCGGGCTTATCTGGAGTGAACCGCTGTTGTTGATGACCGATACACCACTTAGTGAGCTGGAGGCCGGCAAAACTTTGTGTCGCGAACAGGTGCCCACCGGTTATTGGGCCCTGCCCACCGAGGCCGAGCGCTATCAATTCTGGCGCGCGGCAGGGCGACAGCACTTGCCGCATAAGGTAGCACCCCCCATGGCTTACATTGTTGATGAAGACACGGGTATGGAATTATCGAGTGTGTCTCTGTCGCCAACTGGGTCAGGCAATAACAATACCGGCAGCGTGATACAATTGATGTTGCTGTGCGTTGCTCGAGTACCCGCGGCACCTGCGCGAGGCTATATCCGTAGCGATATACCATTACTTGAGTGGAATCGGTACCAAATGGCCAAAGCTGTTGGTCAGTGAGTTGCTGTTGAATAAGCGAAGACCTTGGTAATAAAAGGGAAGAACACGGTAATTTGTGTGGGGTTGCCCATTGGCCAGAGCTAGTCAATGCGAAAAATGGTTCTATGGGTACCATTTTGATGCTGAATAAGTGTAAGTATACACACTAAAAACGATAATATTTGAGCTTCATTGCATCTTTCTACGGTTAAAATGGGGTATTTAAGGAAGAGCCTATACCTCTAGCTGCAATTCTCACCAGAGCGGCGCCTACAAATACGGGAAATGGTACAGGGATGTACCGTCTATAGAGTATAGGACTAACTTGCGCCTGCTCCCGCGATCCTGGTGAGAAATGCAGGCTATCTGTCGATACTGTTTACAAGATCAAGTATGCCACATGCGCCTCTCTCGTTCGGTCGCTCCAGCCATCCATAGCTTTTCGCGACATTAATATTTCCTGTATATCGTCCTTCGCGTCATATATACGCCCATGTATAAAACTCATCATTGCCATAAAAAACGTTAGCTGCGAAAATTTGCGTAGCCTGGTGCCATTTGTTTGAGTCTTTTTGTGCAATCTGTCACAAAATTCTACTTCTACAATCCTGAACACCGGCCAAGAGTTCGCTATTTATTTGTATTGCAATAGTGGTTCTCTGAACCAGTTTTTTCTAAAAGTGCTCAATCCTTCAAAGAAGTGCTAGGTAACGAAAGAAATACAGTGACGGAGGACTGTGTTCTTTTTCAAATTGTTTTATTTATTATAGGCCCATGATGAACATTGACGAACTAATTCGATCTATTGAAACGTTTTATGCGAACAATACAGAATTAACTATTGCGATTATTGTGACTTTGGTGATAGCGATATTATTAAAGCCTAAAGAAATTAAAAATATATTGCTTGGTGTTGGTATTATTGCCGCTATTGGTTATTTGATAGTGTCACTAAGTGGCATTGTCAGCACAGGTATAGATAGTACAAACGAAGTCGGTATAAAAACGGATAGACAGTACCAGAATGGAGAGCAATAGATGAGCTGAATCGGATTAAGCCAATTCACCAAGATTACTCGTTGAATTGGAGTAAGCAACAAGCCAAAAACGATAATATTTGGCGTTTTAACTAGTCGAGCTTTTCGATACTGATTTTTTGTCCGGGTCGGACAGCGGCCAGCTTTCTAACATCATCCTCGGTTACCGCCCAGATATTAGTTTTTGAAGCAAGGCGGATTTCCTCACCCAGAGAAATGGGCGTACGTCCAAAGCCGATAGCAACACAGTTACCCTCTACCCAAAACGCAACTTCGCCAGGTTCAACCACATCCTTGGCATTGGCTTCGCGTGAGGCTCGTACCGGCACTTCAAAATAGACTTCCTCACCCCAGGTTTGCGCCCTGGACTCGACGGGAAGTTTATCATATATCGCCGCTGCAGTTGGGGTATCCAATAGTGTGGCAACCAGTTCGGTGGCGCCGGAGGTTATTTTAATTTTTTTCATATATATGAGTTTATCGGGTGAGACGCAATCAATGCGAAGGGTAGGGTAAAACGTGGAAAAGTACAAGTATTGACAAGAGATAAGCGTAGTAACAACTGGTCGATGCCTCAGCACATTTCTATTAATCTAAAAATGAAAGCGCTACCTTGAGTCATTGGAAGGGGGCGGTGGGTATAATTGTCGGGTTTATGCCTCCGTTTTTATGGCGCGAAGCCGTAGCCCTTGTATATGGTTCCTGGCTCGCACTTTCTGGTAGGTGTCATGAAATTTTTGCACTAAACGGATTATTGATAACCAGCCTAGGGCTGTCACATGAAACATTAATGGCGTAAAATAGCACATTGTAATGGTTTTATTTGCACACACCCACAGTCAGGAGAAAAAAATGCAAAAACACGCCAGGACTCACGTTATTTTTGGGCTTCTAACAATATCTATTCTGATACTCAGCGGATGCGGTAAAGGAAAGGAGACAACGCCTTCGGAACAAGCCGCAACGCCGCAAGCGCTAACGACGGCGCCGGCTGAAACCACAATGCCCGCCGCGCAAGGCCTGCCAGACACAATCAGTTTTAAAAAAGATGCGTTGTATCCAGAAGGGTTGGAATATGATACCGCTAAGGACCGGTTTCTGGTCACCTCATTGCACGAAGGTACTGTTGGTACAGTGACCCCTGCTGGAGATTACAATGTGCTGTTTCAGGACGGCCATATGGTTTCCGCGATTGGCATTCGCATAGACAAGGATCGTGACCGTGTATTGGTGTGTAACTCCGACCCAGGTGTCAGCATCCACACCAAACCGGAGACACAGGGCAAACTGGCTGGCCTCGGAGTGTTTCAGCTTTCCACCGGTACCCTGATTAAATACATTGACCTGGCAAGTCTCAGTGAAGGGGGCGGACACTTCTGTAATGATATTGCATTGGACAATAACGGTGTTGCTTACGTCACAGACAGTTTTTCACCAATCATTTATAAAGTTGACGCTGACAACAATGCATCAATATTTCTTCAAAACGACAAGTTTACAGGCGAAGGATTCAATTTTAACGGTATTGTCGTGAAAGATGATTACCTGTTGGTCGCAAAATACAATGACGGGACATTATTCAAGTTCCCATTGGATGACCCGCAAAAGTTCTCCCAGGTAAATTTAGAAGGCACCTATCCGGGGGCAGACGGTTTGCTCTGGGCAGCCGACGGATCGCTGATCCTGATTGCCAATGCCCAAACCAACAAGGTGCTAAAACTGACCAGCGAAGATGGCTGGGCCTCGGCAAAGGTTGCAGGTACTGCCGACACCGGCCAGGTATTCCCAACCACGGGCAAAGAAATTAATGGTGATATCTACGTGCTATATGCAATGCTTCATGTGGTGTTCAATCCCGAAGCAAAAGAGCAAGTCGGTACCTTCGAAATACATAAAATCATGTTCTAGATTAAACTACTGCTGTTGTGTTAACTCATGCTACTTTAATTATATAAGTGGCGTATTTTATAAAAGATCAGGCTTGTACTATTGAAGTATGGTGTTTTTATTTGTATCCATTTGTACAATAGTTCAAGCCTGACAAGGATTCAAATACGTGTAATCGAGCAGTTGGTCCTAATATCAGAGAGCGATGGTGTCAGTCAGATATATTATATTTTTTAAGAGTAAAAATGCATAAGTATCGCACTGCACCGTGGTCGTCAACTCACACCCCTCCAGGTATTCCATTTATTGTTGGCAATGAAGGCGCGGAGCGTTTTAGTTTTTATGGTATGCGCGCCATCCTGGTGGTGTTCATGACGCAGTACATTGTGAACACTTCCGGTCAACATGATGTGATGAGTGAAGAGCAGGCTAAGGGTTGGTTCCATTTATTCGTTTCGGCCGCTTATTTTTTACCGCTATTGGGTGCCTTGATCTCTGATGGGCTACTGGGTAAGTATCGCACTATTATCGCGCTTTCAATTGTTTACTGTTTTGGACATTTGGCGCTGGCCGTTGACCATACTCGTTTAGGGCTTCTCATTGGCCTGGCGCTTATAGCAATTGGCTCAGGGGGTATTAAACCTTGTGTCTCAGCTCATGTCGGTGATCAATTTGGTCCTGGCAATCAACATTTGCTTTCAAGAACATTTGGCTGGTTTTATTTCTCGATTAATTTCGGTGCCTTTATTTCCATTCTAGCTACACCTTGGTTGATGGAGGTTTATGGTCCGTCTGTGGCGTTTGCCGTACCCGGGATGTTAATGCTAATTGCCACAGTCGTATTTTGGTCCGGCCGCAATAGATTTGTCCATATTCCAGCCGGAGGCGTGCGTTTTGTGAAAGAAGCACTCAGTGGAGTGGGATTGAAAGCCCTTGGTAGGCTAACCATCGTATATAGTTTCGTGGCGATGTTTTGGGCTTTATTCGATCAAACGGCCTCGGCTTGGGTTTTACAAGCAGAGCACATGGATCGAAAGATTCTTGGGGTGGAGATACTACCGGCCCAGATTCAAGCGGCCAACCCATTGTTGGTGATGCTTTTGATTCCGATATTTTCCTACATTATCTATCCTTCGATCAACCGAATTTATCCATTGTCTGAGTTGCGAAAAATAGCAATCGGTCTATTTCTTACTGTGGCGGCTTTTGCCATTCCAACATGGGTACAAGTCAATATTGATCATGGCGGTATACCTCACATTGGTTGGCAATTGTTTGCCTACGTTGTGTTGACTTCGTCGGAGGTTATGGTCTCAATTACTTGTTTGGAGTTTTCATATACTCAAGCGCCAAAAACCATGAAGTCCTTCGTCATGGGATTTTTCATGCTGTCCGTTGCGGCAGGTAACTTGTTTACCAGCGCCGTGAATTTTTTTATCCAAAACAAAGATGGGAGTAGTAAACTTGCGGGTGCGGAGTATTACTGGTTTTTTACGTTAGCGATGTTTATTACTGCCATACTGTTTACCGTGGTAGTGAGATTTTACCGGGGGCAAACATATATTCATGAAGAACTCCCGGAGGCTTTTACGGGAAGGGATTAAACTCCGATAGGGACGTTATTTGTGAGGAAAAACCAATGCAGAAAAAGGTTTGCTGAGAGCGAAAAGTTACTCAGTTAAGTTCTAAGCTTTTTAGGATGATTGCAAAATACAAATATTGAAACGGTAATAATATTAATTTTAGTAGATGTGATCCCTATATAATACAAACCAATATGAAATTCACTTCGATTCTCTTTTCTGTGGTACTGGTTATCATCGTCGCGGCCGATGCTTTGTCTGCTCAAGCAGAGCCGACCGGTGATATGGCTGTTGCAGGGTCCGGTTCAAGTTCAACACAAACACCCGAGGTAAGCCCGGATTCCTGGCGAAGCTTTGAGGTGTTATTGGATGTCATCAATCAGTCAAAAAAGGATTTGGCCGAATTGCGCACCAGGCTGGATAAGGCCAAGGATGATGGCGAGCGCGAGAAAATCCTAAGCAACATAGAACTGGTGCAATCCAACATCCAGAGTTTGCAGCAGGCTTGGGAGATGTGGGCGACCGGCGGCGTTGATATGGAATTGTTCTTGCCCAAGAAGGAAGGGAAATTCGACTGGCGAGAGGAAATTCAGGCCGTGTTTGAGCCTATCGTGGTGGAGCTCCAACGCTTGACCGAGCGGCCACGTAAGATTGAACGATTGCGCACCGAACAGGCTTTTTTCCAACAGCAATTGAATGCCGCGAATGCCGCCCTGACGAAAATCGAGGATTACAAGAGCAGAGCACCATCCGATGATCTGCAAGGCGCCTTCAAAGAGTTGGAATCAAGCTGGCGCAAGCGGCACGATGGCATTAAAAGCCGCTTGACGGTGATCAATTTGCAATTGGAGGAACTGCTATCGTCCGATCGTCTGATCGACGAAACGACCAGCGAGACCCTCAAAAACTTATTGAGCGGCAGCTTGGTGAATCTGTTGCTGGCGTTATTGGCCGCTTCGCTTACCTACGGCATATTACGCATGATAAATAAGATTTACGTGCGATTGGTTACGCGTTCAGGAAGACGGCGGCCGTTCCTGGCGCGCGCTGCCCATCTCTCTTTTATTGTGTTGTCGGTAATACTCGCATTGTTGGCCGCCATCGCCGTATTGTATGTGCGCGGCGATCGCATTCTGATGGGTTTGTTATTCATCGCCTTGATCGGCGTCGCCTTAACGCTGCAACGCACCTTGCCGGCTTTTATGAAAGAGGCGAGGGTATTGCTCAACATCGGTTCGGTGCGGGAAGGTCAACGCCTGCTGTATAAAGGCTTGCCTTGGAAAGTACATGCGATAAATATGTATTCCACGCTTGTTAACCCGCAATTGAGTGGCGGCAAATTGATGTTGCCCCTTAAAGTGTTGACCGAATTGCATTCGCGTCCTTACGATGAATCCGAGCCATGGTTCCCGACACGGGAAAATGATTATGTGTTATTAAGCGACCAGACCTACGGGCGCGTGATATTGCAAACCCCTGAAATGGTGACGTTGCAGGTATTCGGTTCTGCAAAGACCTATGCAGTGGACGCGTTTCTAAGTGGCAATCCGCAAAACCTGTCGCAACATGGCTTTGCCGTTGTTTTTAGGTTTGGGATTGACTATCAGCATCAGGCGCTGGTGACCGGCGAGATCAAACAGAAACTGGAAAGCTATCTGACTACTCATTTCAAGGAACACACATTGAGTGAACACCTCAAGGAGTTGTATGTGGAGTTTGACGAAGCGGCCGCTTCATCCCTGAATTTCTTCATCTATGCATCCTTCTTGGGTCAAGCTGCTGATTCTTATTTCCGTATTCGCCGTACTTTGCAAAGTCTGGCGGTGGATGCCTGCAACACAAATGGTTGGGTGATACCGTTTACTCAGATGACGGTGCATCTTGAGCAAGGTGATCCGGGTCGCTAGCCGATGATTTCCGAACAATTTACGGTTTTTCAGGCTAAAAAACGATTTTTAAGAAAACAAATATACTTGAAACGAAATCCTAATAATTTCCGGAGATTAGCTTAATGGGCCCTATTAAAAGAAATTTGGGGCTGTATGCCACCGTTAAGATTACTTAGTGGCATAGAAAGCCGCCAAATTTTCAATGTCCTGGTCGGTAAGGTTCTTTGTAAACCTTTCCATCATCACATTCTTGCGTTCACCGCATTTGTAATCGTTGAGACGTTTCTTGAATATATCAATGTCCATACCTGAGATTTTGGATTTTGGCGCGCCATTACCCTCGCCATCAGGGCCATGACAAATGGCACATTGTGTAGCTGCTACTCTGCCTGCTTCAATATCGGCAGCATATGCTCCAGTTGATATCAGTTGTAATAAACCCATTGAAATTAAGATGAAGTACAAGCTTGTTTTATTCATTTGAACAACCACCGTTACGACTAATTAATAGGACTAAAATACTGGTTTGCCAGTCTGAAGGAACAAATCGAAGCTTTCCTTGATGTAAATCAGGTATATTAGAAAATACTCATATACTGGGCACCCATTATCAAATAATTGAGTCCAATGGCAATCAGCGGTTACCTGTCTGATGGGTGGATTAGGCGCGTTTTTTTACGTCGTAACCCGCCAATGCGCCAAGCGATCATCAAGAATGAATTTTTGAAAGCGCGAGGTCAGAGTGCACCCCAAGCGTACATATATGTTTCAACAATGCTGTAGTTTCTATTGTTAGCGAATAATGTTCTCTGGCACCGATTTGCTCTTCACCTGGACCAGGTTTCGGGATTTGAACTGGCTGCGCCATTGCGCGAGCTTCGCCAATATGGCTTTCCCTGCTGCGAATTGCGGTTCGGAGTGTTTATACTTCTGTTTAGTTTCCCGTTCGTTTACCAGAGCGCTGGCCTTTTCGAAAGCTGTTTTAAAGGACTCCGCAGTTTCCACGGAATCCTTGAAAAACGCTTTGCCGAAATAGGTGAACTCCGCATCGTCACTGCATCCGAAAGATTTGCGGTCCTTTCTGGAGGACGTGATGACCATGGTGTGCTCATCCTGCAGGGCTTCGACAAATCCACCGGAGTAGCAGGCTGATACCACGATAATACGCCATTTGATTTTCGTCTCGTCCAGGAATGCCTTAAGTTGTTGCGGAGAAAGATCGTTTAGATCAACCTCTCCCATACCGACGGCCAGCTTATTGTCCTTTGAACCATGGCTGGTCAAGTACATGAATAGAATATCGTCTTCGGTGTCCATGTCGGCCGCGATGTACTGCAACGTCTTTTTCAGATTGGTGACCGAGGCAAGAGGAGTCTCGTAGGGTGTTTTGACATTGTTGACCAAAGCGATAGAACGTTGACCGGTATCGAACCGGCTGTCAAACAACGATCGGGTATAATAGGCTTCTGTCTTGAACACATCCTGCGTACCGTAAGCGGCAAAGGCGATGAAGTACATATCGCTCTGTTGTTTCCGCTGGGGTTTGATCGTAGCCAGCGTAGTGTTCAGCAACTCATATTGCCGATACAGCACTTCTTCGCTGTTTAGCCGTGGTCTTTTTTCTCTGCCGGTGAGCTCAGCGATCAACTCATCGCTCGGATTTTTGGGCGAGCCGTATTCCCATTCGGTAGTAACAGACCTGGTCTCACCATTCTTATTCACCAGATACATAGTGCCTTTGCCGTGATACATACCGTCCTGGAACTGGCCCTCGTATTTGCTTTTACCCGAATAATAAACGCCCGTGCCATGATATCTGCCGTTCTGGAATTCCCCTTCATAGCGATCGCCGTATTCCGTTTCCATCGTACCTTTGCCTTCAGGCTTCCAGTTTTCCACCTCGCCTGAATATTGATATTGACCAGGGGCCTCGATGGTACCTGTTCCCTCGAATTGACCTTTGTTGAAATCGCCTATATAAACCTTGCCGCCATAACTGATGTACCTGCCTGGACCTTCAAACAAACTGTTGCGAAACTCGCCATAGTACATGTCATGGTTCGCATACACGTAAGTGCCTATACCGTTAAACTCCCCATTGGCCACCTCACCGATGTATTGGTCTCCGCGAACATAGGTAAACACGCCCCGTCCTTGCACCATGCCATTACGAAACTCTCCTTCGTATATATCGCCGGTCGCATAAACTAGCTTACCATTGCCTGAAAATTGATTCAGACTGAAATCGCCCTCGTACGTTGTACCGCCGGTGAGTTCCATTTTGCCGTGGCCATTCATCGTGCCCTGACTGAATTTTCCCTCCAATTTCTCACCCGAGCCGGTGATGAGTATTCCGTGGCCATCGAATAATCCTTTTTTAAATTCACCGATGTAACTGGCGCCGTTTCTGTATTGCATGACTCCTCGACCATCCAG
>JASFLF010000063.1:0-9913 GCA_050118235.1 Gammaproteobacteria bacterium
CATATTAAGTACTGAGGAAGAATTGCGGCCTTATGAATGCGATGGCCTATCGGCGTACCGGCAAATCCCAAAATTAGTGTTGTTGCCAGAAACCATAGAACAAGTGCAACAGATTATGCGCTTGTGCCATGCGGAGAAAGTTCCGGTAGTGGCACGGGGTGCGGGAACCGGATTGTCGGGCGGTGCGCTGCCTCTGGCCGAAGGCGTCATTTTGAGTTTGGCCAAGTTTAATAAAATCCTAGAAGTCGATCATGCCAACCGCATCGCTCGGGTCGAACCCGGCGTGCGTAATTTAGCCATCTCAGAAGCGGTTGCGCCTTTAGGTCTGTATTATGCCCCTGACCCTTCGTCACAAATCGCTTGCACCATAGGTGGAAATGTCGCCGAGAATTCCGGCGGAGTCCATTGTTTGAAATATGGTTTAACCGTGCATAATGTCACGCGAGCCAAAGTGATTACGGCGGACGGTGAACTCATTACTGTCGGTGCCAATGCGTTGGATGCGCCTGGGTATGATTTTCTCGCGCTACTGACCGGTTCCGAAGGCATGTTGGGCGTCATCGTGGAAGTCACCGTGAAACTTACGCCCAAGTCAGATTTTGTGCAAGTGTTGTTGGCGTCATTTGATGATATCGAAAAAGCGGCCACCGCGGTGGGCGATATCATTGCCCGCGGCGTCATACCCGCCGGCCTGGAAATGATGGATAACACCGCTATCCGCGCCGCGGAAGATTTTGTGCACGCAGGCTATCCCACCGAGGCCGCGGCGATCTTATTATGTGAATTGGACGGCGGCTCCGAAGGGGAACTGTCCGAACAAGTGGACAAAGTTAGTAGTATTTTACATCAGGCGCAAGCGGTTGAAGTGCGGGTGGCGCAAAACGAACGCGAACGGGCCATGTTTTGGCAAGGCCGTAAAGCCGCGTTTCCCGCTGTAGGGCGCATCTCACCCGACTACTATTGTATGGACGGCACCATTCCCCGCAAGCAACTACCTGCCGTGTTGAAACGTATCGATGAATTATCGCAAGAATATAATTTAGCCGTGGCCAATGTGTTTCACGCCGGTGACGGTAATTTACATCCGTTGATTCTATATGACGCCAACAAACCGGGGGAACTGGAGCGCACCGAAGAATTCGGCGGCAAAATACTGGAAGCTTGTGTGGCTGCGGGAGGTACCATAACCGGCGAGCACGGCGTAGGCGTGGAAAAAATCGATCAAATGTGTGTACAGTTTGAGCCGCTGGAATTGGAATATTTTCATGCCATCAAAGATGCATTTGATGAACAACACTTGTTGAATCCGGGTAAGGCGGTACCGACCTTGCACCGCTGCGCCGAACTGGGGGCAATGCATGTGCATAAAGGGCGGTTGCCGTTTCCAGAGTTGGAACGTTTTTAGGATTTTTTATAACCACGAAGGCACGAAGAACACGACGAAAAACAATTAGTGAGTTTCTTATTCAATTCATTCTCCGTGCTATTCGTGCCTTCGTGGTGAAAAATTAATTGATTTTGTGCACATAACTATGGACAAAGACTTAAGTTTAGAATTACAAGCGCAAGTAATCGCTGCGGCTGAACAAGATACACCGTTGCGCATTATTGGCGGCGACAGCAAAGCGTTCTATGGCGGCGAATTGATTGGCGAGCCACTGTCGTTATCGGACCATAGCGGCATTGTCGGTTACGAGCCCAGTGAGTTGGTGATCACGGTGCGCGCCGGTACGCCGCTGCGGGAGGTGGAAAGCGTACTGGCGTCTAAGGGGCAAATGCTACCGTTTGAACCTCCGTATTACGGTGAGAGCGCGACCATAGGTGGTACCATAGCCTGCGGTTTTTCCGGGCCGCGCCGGCCGTACGCAGGGGCCGCCCGGGATTTTGTTTTGGGCTGCAAGATCTTGACCGGTAAAGGCGATATTGTGAGTTTCGGCGGACAAGTGATGAAAAACGTCGCCGGTTATGACGTGTCGCGATTGATGACCGGCGCTTTAGGCACCTTAGGTGTGTTGTTGGAAATTTCATTGAAAGTGTTACCCCAGCCGGAGCATGAGATTACTTTGAGTATGCCGTTGAGTACCCATGAAGCGCTGGATGTGATGTGCGCCCGCGCGACCAAACCTTTGCCGTTGACAGCGGCCAGTTTCGATGGTGAAGCCGTCAATTTGCGTCTCTCCGGTTCGCCCAACGCTGTGAAAGCGGCGCAGAAGAAAATCGCGGGCGATGTGCTGGAATACGGTGAGCGATATTGGCAGGAAGTGCGCGAGCAAGATCACTATTTTTTTGACCAATCGCTGCCGTTATGGCGGATATCGGTCGCGCCCGCCACGTTGCACTTGCCTTTGCAAGGCCAGTGGTTTTTTGATTGGGGCGGGGCGCAGCGCTGGTTGTTCAGTGACATGTTACCTGCGGATATCCGCGCTTCGGTCACGGCCGAAGGTGGGCATGCGACTTTATTCAGAAACCAAGACTATTATTCCGGAATTACCTACGCCCCGGTATTTCATCCATTAGCCAAACCTGTCGCCAAAATTCAGCATAATTTAAAATCGGTATTCGATCCGAAAAATATTCTCAACAGGGACCGGTTTTATCCCGCGTAAGCAATTGACTTAAAGCCAATTCGATTATTCACCGCGAAGAACACTAAGGAAAAGGCCTAGTTTTTCTTCGTGTTCTTCGTGGTACAAATAAAAGCCCGCAACATCCCAGCCCAATCGTGCTATTATGTGCCCCAATTTTCCCGGCTACTTGTAAGGCAAAGAGAGAGAATAACAATGCATAGTAAATCATTCATTCCCCCCATACGTACACTCATGGGACCAGGTCCGTCCGATGTTCACCCGCGCATATTGGGCGCTATGGCCAGGCCCACCATCGGTCATCTGGATCCGCTATTTGTGGCGATGATGGATGATATGAAAAGCTTGTTGCAATATGCTTTTCAAACCAACAATCAATTAACTATTCCTGTGTCGGCACCTGGATCGGCCGGTATGGAAACCTGCTTTGTGAATTTAGTCGAGCCCGGCGAAAAAGTCGTGGTGTGTCAAAACGGCGTATTTGGCGGCCGCATGAAAGAAAATGTGGAAAGGATTGGTGCCGTAGCGGTGATGGTGGAGGACTCTTGGGGAGCGCCTGTCGATCCCCACAAGTTGGAAACCGCGTTGACAGAACACCCCGATGCCAAAGTGGTGGCTTTCGTTCATGCGGAAACCTCTACGGGCGTGCAGTCCGATGCGGCTAGCCTTTGCGACATCGCCCACCGCCACGATTGCTTGACCATCGTCGATACAGTGACTTCGTTGGGCGGTACTCCGGTGAAGGTTGACGAGTGGGCCATTGACGCGGTGTATTCCGGTAGCCAAAAGTGTTTGTCGTGTACTCCGGGGCTTTCGCCGGTGAGTTTTAACGAAAGGGCTGTGGAAAAAATCAAAAGCCGGCACAGCAAAGTACAAAGTTGGTTTTTGGATTTAAATCTGGTGATGGGATATTGGGGCGCCGGCGCCAAACGCGCTTATCATCACACCGCGCCTATCAACGCTTTATATGGCTTACATGAAGCGTTGGTGCTGCTGCAGGAAGAGGGTTTGGAAAATGCCTGGGCGCGGCACCGAAAAAACCATGAATTATTGCGTGCCGGCATCGAAGCCATGGGGCTTGAGTTAATTGTCAAACCGGAATATCGTTTGCCGCAATTGAATGCCGTCAGCGTGCCGGCTGGCGTGGACGAAGCGCTGGTGCGCAAGCGTTTGCTGGAGGAATACCAGTTGGAGATCGGCGCAGGGCTTGGGTCGTTAGCCGGGAAAATATGGCGCATCGGTCAAATGGGCTACGCCAGCAACGCCAAGAACATTTTATACTGTTTGGGCGCGTTGGACGCGATATTGAGCTCCATGAAGGCGCCCATCAATTCGGGCGCTGGGGTCAAAGCAGCGCTTGAGCAGTTAAATTCATGAAACTTAGATAAACAGCGGCTCACATAAGAATAGAATATTTACCACGAAGCACGCGAAGAGTATATATAATTAGGTTTGTTTTTTCTTCGTGATCTTCGAGTGCTTCGTGGTGAGATATATAAGTAGTTTACCCGAAAAAATGAACTCCGAAACGTGGGTTATTCGCCGCGCCTTCACCATCGATGTGATGCAATTTCTCCAGTCCTTACGCCACAAACCCACCCATCGCCAAGTATGGTCACTGGCCGGTCCCATGATCTTGTCCAATCTCACCGTCCCTTTGTTAGGCATGGTGGACACCGCCGTGGTGGGGCATTTGCAGGAATCCCATTATCTTGGCGCGGTGGCGGTGGGGGCGATGATTTTTGGCGTGGTGTTTTGGGGCTTTGGATTTTTGCGCATGGGCACCACCGGTTTGACCGCGCAGGCATTGGGGGCACTGGATTATCAACAGGTCAGGGCGTTGTTAGCGCGGGCGCTGCTGCTGGCGTTGGGATTCGCGATACTGCTCATTTTATTGCAAGCACCCATTGCGGACCTGGCTTTTTATCTAATGGCGCCCAGCCAGTTGGTTGAACAGTATGGGCGTACGTATTTCTCCATTCGCATTTTCAGCGCGCCGGCAACATTGGCCAATTACGTCATTATCGGCTGGTTTTTAGGTCTGCAAAACGCCCGGATTCCCTTGTTGTTATTGTTGGTTGTTAACGGCACCAACATCGTTTTGGATGTTGTGCTGGTGATGGGATTGCAGTTCACAGCCGACGGCGTAGCCTGGGCGTCCTTAACCGCCGAATACTGTGGTGTATTGTTAGGTTTGGTTCTGGTCGGCAATGAGTTAAAAAAATATCCCGGTGATTGGCGTATCGCCACCATTTTCGAGCGCTACGAATTTCGGCGCCTGCTCAGTGTCAATCGTGACATTCTAATTCGCACGTTGTGTCTGATGTTTACCCTGGCTTTTTTCACGGCACAGGGTGCGCGTATGGGCGAAGTCATTCTCGCCGCCAATGCCGTTTTATTTAATTTCCAGACTTTTATGGCATATGGCTTGGACGGTTTTGCCCATGCCGCCGAGGCCCTGGTTGGCAAAGCCACTGGAGCAAGAGACCCCTCGGCGCTGCGTCGCTCCGTGCATGTGGTTTTCTTTTGGGCGTTGTTGATCAGCAGTCTGTTTGCCTCGGTTTATGCCGCCGCCGGAGAAGCGTTGATTGCGTTGTTGACGGATATTCAACAAGTGCGGCAAACCGCTGCTGAGTATCTGATGTGGGTGATTGTTCTGCCATTGGTGTCGGTGTGGAGTTTCAGTTTTGACGGAATTTACTTGGGGGCGACCCGTGCCGCGGAAATGCGTAACACCATGCTGATTTCCACCCTAGGGGTGTTTTTGCCCGCGTGGTATCTGCTGCAAGGCGCGCAGAATCACGGACTGTGGCTGGCTTTCGTGTTGTTTATGGGCGCCCGCGCGTTAAGCATGGCGTGCGTCTATGGGTATTTACAGCGCCGGGGTTGCTTCGTAGCCTGATGTTTTTTTAGCCTGTGCGCCTTAGTAAGACGCCCCGCGCCCCTGCCAAATTGTGTTTGGCTGCCTATAATTACTTTTCAGGAATAAAAAAACAAAGGTCGCTTTATGGTATTTGATCAAACCAAGTGGTTTCGCGCGGGGAAATTTTATATAAGCTCGATTTTGGTGTTAGCGCTTTATTCATCCAGTTCCTACTCTCAACAGGTGCAGTCTTTACCGATTACCGATCAAGGCAGCTCCCAAGACAGCTATCATTCCAATTCAGCGAACGACCAGGCCTTGGAAGATTTGCTTAAGGTTTTGGAGCAAGAAACCGAGATTGCCACTAAATCCAAATTAAATATCGATTTCGTGCCGGGCATGGTGTCGGTACTTCATGGCAAGGATTTGCTCGCGCGCGGCATTAGAACGGTGTATGAGGCCTTGGCGCTTATTCCGGGCATCGAACTGTCAACAGCCAACGATGGCCAATACCAAGTAGTGGTTCGTGGCGTGGGTAAGACCTACTCGTCCGGCAAAGTCAAATTTTTACTCAACGGTGTCTCATTTAACTCCACATTAAACGCCACTACCACGGCGTTGGTGATCCCCATCGATTTGGTGGACCGTATTGAAGTGATCCGCGGGCCCGGTTCGGCTATATATGGCGAGTTTGCTTCAGTGGGCGTGGTCAACGTGATTACCAACAAAAAAATCACTAATGTCTTTAGCCGCTACAGCGACGCCGAACGTTATACCTTAGGTGGCCAATATGCAGGCGGGATTGGCGAAAGCTTATCGCTGGCGGCCAACTTTGCGTATGAAGAAAATAAAGGCGGAAATGTGCAGGCGGGGGAGGATATTTTGGCGTCAAGCCCAGATCCTAAATTCCAAAATATTTCCAATTCCCCAGGGCCCGTCAACGATAAAGAGGAAAATAAAGTTTTTTCATTAAACCTGGCTTATCATCAATATCAATTGACCTGGCAATTGGTTGAGCGTGCCTTCGGCGATTACTTCGGTGCGGCGAACGCGCTTCCTGTCGCTGAACAAAACGCACAACGTGATACCTCAATGCAAAACGTTGAACTGAGTAATAAGTGGATGCGGGATGAAACGTGGCAATCGAACGTGAAAGTGGGATGGCTGCATTTTGATATTAAAAGCACGCAACTGGCATTGTTTCCAAAAGGCTTTTCACTGACCTATCCTGATGGCGCCAATGGGAATTTTTCCGACGAGGGAGTTTTGGGCGCGCCCAATTATTCCGAAGATAAATATTATGCCGGCGTGGATTTTTCGTTTAAAGGGCTGGATAAACATAACGTACTACTCGGCGCCGACTATTCCCGGACTTATCAAGGCGACACTGACTCCGAACGAAATTATTATGTGGACAGTAATGGCCGCCTAATCTACATACCAAACGGAAACTATACGGGGGATAAAAACTGGATGGTTGAAAATTTATCCCGCCGCGTGTTTGCGATGTATGTGCAGGACCAATATTCCATTGCCAGTCAATGGATGCTAACCGCCGGCTTGCGCTGGGACGATTATGACGATATTGGCAGCGATATTACGCCACGATTAGCCGCCGTATACCAGCTCTCGGATAAGCAAATATTAAAAGCCCAATACGCCCGGTCATTTCGCCCGCCGACATTTCTCGAACAATATGCGAAAAACAATCCCGTGGTCTCCGGTAATCCGGATTTAAAGTCGGAGCATCTGGAAAACGTGGAACTGGGATATGTTTACAACGACGGTTTGACCATAAGCCGGGTTACCGCCTTCTACTACGAACTGAATGACTTGATCGCCATTAATACCGGCACGCGCCTGTATGAAAATGTGGGCAACGTACTCGTTCGGGGGGTTGAGTTGGAACTGGTAAAACAGCTGTGGCGTAAGGTCAAAATCGATGGCAACCTTTCCTATACCCATGCCGATGACGTCAGCGGCCGGCAGATATACGGAGTGGCGGAATTTACGGGCAACGTGGGCTTGATTTATCAGATAATGACGGATCTGAATTTTAACGCTCAGTATCGTTACATCGGTGATCGCGCCCGGCAATCGGGCGATGACCGGGAGGAACTAGAAGGTTACGGTTTATGTGATATAACGTTAAGCAAAGAGAATTTTTTGGTTGACGGCATCACCGTGCGTGCGGGAGTGAAAAATCTGTTCGACGAAAAAGTGGTTTACCCCTCCTTCTTAGTGAAAGCCCCCGAGGGTAATACGAGACCGGCTTACGGGGATGACTATCCGCAAACCGGCAGAGAATTTGTGATTCAGTTATCTTGGCAGCTTTAGGCATGGGTTGGATTTAGTGTTGTTCTATTCTAGCCGCAATCGTCCATTGAAGTCCGCCGTCGGTTTGCTTGTGCTTGTTTTCGTGTGTGGGTTGTTAGTGTCGGCAGCAGTAAGCGCGAATGAGGCCGCGGACAGGCGCATACAAATCTCGTTACCTATATTTCCCAGAATTGTCGCTGTCGATCTCGGTTTTCAAAAAAAGCTATTGCCGAAAGACAAGGTCTTGTTGATATTTTTATACGAGACCGACAAAGCCAATGCGATGAAGCTGGTCGAATTGTTGAAAGATAAGCTAAGTAATGTTGCTGGTTTTAAATTTACCGCGCGGGCGGTGTCCGTGCGTGATCAGCTCGCGGGCACCGCAGCGGTTCCCACGGCAATGTATCTTGCTGAGCACTTTGCCGAACAAACATTCATGTCTGTGTTAGAGTATTCGGTCACACAACACAGAATATTATTTTCTCCTTTTGCTGGGGATGTTGAGAGGGGGGCAACAGCGGGTATTTCCATAACCAGCCGGGTCAAGCCCTTCTTTAATATAAAAACATTAAAGCGGGCCGATATCACAATCAACCCTGTGTTATTGAAATTATCCAAACGCCATGAATAAGTATTTTAACCGCCTGACCAATAAAGTGACCTTGCTATTGGTGGTAATGATGCTAATCATTGTTTTGGCGATTATTGCGCACTGGATATTCATTCTAGTGCCGGTGCTAAAGTCCGGTGAGCAAACCAAAGCCGACCTTCTGATAACACCTTATACCGATATTCTGGAACAAGCGCTGGATAGAGATGATCTCACATTGGTGAACTCAACCTTGGACCGGCTGGCAGTGCTTGAAGATCCCAAACTTAATACGCCCCTGTTTCTAGTGATGAAAATCCAATTGGTCAATGGTGAGGTCATTGAAAAACGAAACCCTACGTCTTCCTCGCGTCCGCCGTTCGTGGCGCAAACGCCGTTGTTCTCGCCGCATACATCGGCATTGTTGGGGACGCTGGAATTACAATACAGCGGCGATTTGTTTTACACCTTGGTTGCGGATGCGCAACGGCGCTTGTTCGTTACGGTGCTTGTCATTATCGTGCTGTTGATTCTGGTACAACGGCAAATGGTCCGCTTGTTACAACCTTTAAATATCCTTTCCGAGCGGGTGGGATCGGTGGATTTCAATGATAATAACCGTTTGCCGGAGCCGGATCGAAAGATTTCCATGGAAATCAAACAAGTCTGGTACGCTATCGATGAGTTGTTTAGCCGTTTGGCGCAACGGGAAGCGGAACTAAACCAAGAGCACGAAGCTGCCCAGCAAGCGCTAGAGCAAAAGCTGCAGGCGGAATCGGCGAATAAGGCCAAAAGTCAGTTTCTTGCTAATATGAGCCACGAGTTACGTACGCCGTTAAATGCAATTATCGGTTACAGCGAAATGCTAAAAGAAGAATTGAGCGATGCGGTAAACCATGAATGTCTGGAAGATCTGCAAAAGATACACGCCGCTGGAACCAATTTGTTGGCGTTGATCAACGATGTGTTGGATTTGTCCAAGGTCGAAGCGGGCAAGATGCAGTTGTATATCGAAGATGTTAAAGTCCGTCACCTTATAAAAGAGGTGGTGGATACGGTCAAACCCATGGCGGAGAAAAAAGGTAATGAGTTAATCGTGCATTGCCCGCAAGGCGTAGGCACAATCGAAGTGGACATCGCCAAGCTGCGCCAGTCATTACTGAATTTGCTCAGCAATGCCATTAAGTTTACACAGCAGGGGATAGTAGAGCTGTCGGTGCACCGTAGCGTTCAAGAGCAATTGGATTGGATTACCTTCACGGTTAGAGACACCGGCATAGGCATGAGCGAAGAGCAGCTCGATCAAGTGTTTATCGCCTTTTCCCAAGTCGATTCCTCCTATACTCGGGAATACAGCGGTACGGGATTGGGTTTGACCATCAGCCGCAGCTTTGCCCGTCTAATGGGGGGGGACATATCGGCTACCAGCAAACCCGGCGCCGGTTCGCAATTCCAGTTGGCTCTGCCGGTGCGTCCGCTAAGCAGGCCATCATCTTTGTCCAAGAACGTGGAAGTTGACAAAACCCACGTTGCTATACGTGCTGAGGTAATCGACCGCAA
>JASFLF010000064.1:0-9876 GCA_050118235.1 Gammaproteobacteria bacterium
CAAGCTCCCAGCTACCCAGGCGAGTGATGCGCTGTGCATGGGCAAGGCGCGCCTCGCTGTTTCGCAGCTCCCTATCGGATTCACTCCGCTGCAGCGCACTGGCGAAAAGTACCGCGATCGTTTCCAGCAGAGAGATGTCCTTGTCCGACCAACACATGGAAGCCCGCACGGCGTCCAGACCAAGGAAGCCGCGGACCCTCTTACCAACGCGCAGAGGAACATTGACCAGCGAGCGAATTCCTCCTTCCATCAATACCCGGCGCAGCTCACCGGCTTCCTCGGGCAGTTCCGATACCACGGGAAGATATAGGACTTCGCCGCGACGCAACCGATCAAGCGCCCAGGCAAACGGTAGCACCGGGAGATTCTGCAGATCATGAATCTGCGGCATGATCCCCTCAGCACACCATTCGTGGGTGTTGCTAAGCTGTTTACCGTCAGCAGTAAACTGGAACAGGTAACTGCGGTCAATACCTGTAAACTTACCGAGTTGGCCCAGTGTGACGTCAATTTCTTTTTCAAGAGTGTCCGGCGAAGTACCGACCAAGCGGGTGGCGATTCCGGCGACAAGTTCCTCCATCTCCACGCGATGGCGCAAAATTTCCTCTGTGTGTTGGCGTTGCTCGACATCCTGTTGCAAATGCTGAGTCAACAGCAACCGGTCGAGCGCATCCGCCACGCGATGGCCTATGGCCAGGAACAAGCGCTGCTCCGCCTGCGACCAGGTGCGTTGCCCTTTGCAGTGGTGCAATCCCATGAGCCAAGGTTTGTCTTTCTTGAGATGTAAGGCCAAAAACATCTGTGAGTGGATTTGAAACTTGCGGGCCCAATCGGGGGCATTGGGCGAATCCGGATTGAACGTGGTGGTGACCGGTTCGGCACTCGCCAATGCCGATTCGAAAACAGCGGCAGCAGCGGCGTCCATGGGCTCATTTTGCCCCGTGGCGAAGACACCCGGGTACTCGGGGCTGGCAGCCTCCACAGGCACCTTCCAAGTGGCCGCTGTCGGATCGCACGGATAGAGTAACCAGACCCGATCAGCCTGGAAAATATTAAGCATTTCTGCAACTAGAGCGTGAATCGTGGCGTCAATATCCTTTCCCGAGCACAAAACACCAGCAATTCGGTCCATATCGCGAAAATAACACTGCTCCCGCCGCTGCAGTTCTTCCAGTTTTTTCCTTCCGTTCATGTTGGACATCCAGCTCGATAGTTACTCTTGTAAAGCACGTAAAAAGCAGGCAGGGGTCGGTTCCTTTCCTAAAGCTATTAATTAATTTTGACTAATAACTGCAATTATCGGCTAAATTGTCTGACACTAAAGGAATCGCTGATTGGAATGGGCACTAACGCAATATCCGTATGCATCGAATCGTTCGACAGCGCCTGGCATAGGAAAAGAAAGCAAAGCTTTATCGCCTGCAACGGTGTTTAAGCGGAGTATTCAAGTGAGGGGTTTTGTTTTTCCCAACACTTTCACACCTTTCACCAAAAGCCATAAACAAAATGAAACTTCGGCAACTAAAGGCACGATGTAAATCGGTGTAATAAACGACAAGTAATCGGGGAATAGAAAAAGCGTGAGACTTCCTGTCAGATAGACGAGAGCAGCAGCCATCAGTCCGTAGCCCAGAATCCCTGGGAAGTAGTCCGACTTAGCAACCAAGTACCCGAGAATAAGGCTAGAAAGACCAAAGAACAATAGTCCTAGATCATAGCCATGGCTATGCATATCCAGAAACAACATCATCAGTGCATGCAACTGATCCGCTTCGAAGGCATTCGCGTATCCGGTACCGTTTAATAACAGCAGAGCGGCATAATAATTAAGCAAATTAAGCCCCAATATAGCCGCCTGAGTCAGCCGGAAAGCCGCTGCCATTAGAGCCAGTGTGTGGTTGACCGGTTTGAGCAATACATAGAAAAGCACAGCGATAGCGACGTCGCTCAATAACATAATGGCGTCTGAGGCGAAACCAATGCGGAACAGCCATTCAGACGCTAGTATTTTGGTGGCGGTGGCGGCGGCATCCCCGGTCACAATCAGGCTAGAGCGAACATACACTTCGCTGAAGATACCGGAGACAATGATAATCAGATACAGTAACCCTGCAACTCTTGCATAAATAATTGGCGATGTTTCGGCGGCACGGATTGTCAATTCGATTGCTCCTAACGATTATGTATGCGGTAGTGCTTTTTTTCTTTCCCTTTATTTCTTGCTTAAAATGATTTTTACTTTAGATCGCCACCAAAATAGAAAATATAATTCTCTTCATACTGAACGTTGGCAATGTGTGGCCTAAAGCGCGTAACGCATAAGAAGGTCCCACACGATGGTTTGTTCGGCCATGCATTCATACAAAGATATCATTTACTCACACGTCTTGAGCACCAACAATATCATAAGCTGTGAACTTTCGTTCAATGAGACCGCAATCCCGGGCAATAGCACGCCACGGTTGTATATGAGGCGCAGCAAGATGTTTGGCAAGACTATCACGATCAGGCCACAACTCAGAGAAGCGTATTAGGCCCGGGTCAAAAGGATCTTCCGCGACATCATAGGCAATACACCCATCGTTTTTGTATGTGGTTTCAACTAATGTATTTAAATGAGGCAGGATCTCAGACATGCGACCCGGAGGGAACCTAAGAATTCCAAACACTGCTATTTTTGGTTGCATGGAAGATACCTTATGATTTTTATGTTTTATCCTCATACTGGATTCCTTAAGTGGCCTCATCAACAGCAAGTACGCCGCTTTTTGGCGTCGCCTTGACTGTTTTTGTTAGCCTTTGATAGTTGCTTGCACATGTTGATTTAATCGATTCGCCAACCCGCGTGACTCAGAATCATCTCTGGACATCAATCCCGCAATGGTTCCAAGTTTATCAGGTTCTGGGCGGTTCTGACCCAACTTCCATTTACCGGTAAGCTTAACAATGGGAATCTCTATACCAACAATAGCTCCAATTAGTTTCTCTATGAATTCTTCAGGTGCATCGGACACCTTCCAAGGTAAACTTTGTTCACTCTCGTGTATATCCGTTAGCTCATTCAAGTGTTGTAGTATCCATTCAGGATCTTCGATTTTAATTGGGATGCCATGAGCGTGTACAACGACGTAATTCCACGTTGGAACGGCTTTTCCATGTTTATGTTTGCTTGGGTACCACGAAGGAGTAATGTATGCTTGATCACCTTGGAATACGACAACAGAATTCACATCGGTGGAAAATTCCTGCCAAATGTTATTTGACCTGGCCACATGACCTACGAGTGTCCCCAACTCGCCTCTGCTTTCGTGCAGCACAAAAGGAATATGGTTTATGACAATTTCCCCATCCGCAATTGCCGACCAAGCCCCCAGCGGTTTCGATTTCATTAATGAATGTAAAATTGCAACATCTTTTTCTTCATTGAATGTTGGAATGTACAAAGAACTCCCCCCTATTTCGTATTGTGTGGCTAACGCCCACCTCACTCGCGAGGAGCCACATCGTGACGATGAGTCTAAGTGAGGTGGTTGCTATGCGTATTTAACAATTCAATTTCAGTTTTCTGGTTCTAATATAAGTAATTAAAGCAATTACCAGAAAGCCTGTCCCCAATACAATTGTGAAAAAGTCAGCTCTATCTCTGACAATTGAATTGTATGTGCCAAACGATGTAAACATTACTCCGAAAAATAATAAAAAGATTATCCCTGTTGGAGGAAGTCTGCTGCCAGACCCAATACTATACATTCTTTTACTGCGATCCATCATTTCATTGTAATCATTTATTTCTTTAACACACGCTTCAGAACAAGCCAACCCTCTTCCAGTATCAATAACGCAGTTGGTGCATACGGCTTTATTGCAAGCTTTGCATACTCCTAATGCTTCTGTGTCATGATGAGTGTAGCATTTCATAAATTGTTTCCTATTATATACTCGCAACAGCAGTCAAAATCAGCGAGCCATGTTTTTTGCCGCGCGTCCAGTTTAATATCATGGTTAGCCTGTATGCACGATTTTCACGTCGCCGTCCCGCAATCCTGTTTTAAATGAATTACTCGACCATCGCATCTATTTCTACCGATTTAGTATGGTCCCATTTTCAGTGTGGCGCAATATAGCAGGAAATAAGCCCCAAGCCTTCCCAAATAATCTCGCCCGACTACCCCTCAGCAGATTGGTTTGGAACATCGACCCAATAGACTCTCCGTCGCGTTGGGTTAACTACACAAGCTGTAACACTATAACCTCCATGTTGCTTTGCTTCATCGTTATTTGCATATGCGTTTCTTTGCGTGTCACAGTCCCTCCCCCCGATACCCGCCTCCTCTCGTAGAGTACACTGGAGGCTAATCCAAAATCGCTAAATATTACCACTATATATACTGAATATGTCCTGGTTGAGCAGACAGGTTCCCTAGAATTGACACGGTCACCCCACGTTTGCCATGTGTTTATTTTGTTTAGCGATGAAATAATTTTGTTTAGCGATGAAATAATTTTGTTTGCCTTGTTGTTTAACGTATTGAGCTTGGAACTCGGTTTGGATTAGCCGTTGTCTTTACAACACAGACTAAGACTATTTTTGTGAACTGTGATGCAAAAAGACAAATGAATCGTGAATCTGGTCGATAATTGACCGCTATTAGCTACAATCTTATCGTCTCAGATGTATTCCAAAATTAGTGTGTGGTTCGCTTCTTGCACCGCAGCTTTTTTCAAAATCACATCAATGTATCCACGCATGACGTTGAATAAGTGAGGTCTAACAATAATGGTTCATGGAAGGTGCAGGGCGCTAATCGGCTACTTGTTGATGTTCATTTCGGCTGCTGCATTGACCGCTAGCTGTGGCGGAGGCGGTAACGGTAGTGGAGACGAACCAACGCAAAGTGTTATACCAACTTCGGGTGAAGTCGTTGAATTTATTGCCAAACCGGGTCCTATCGTTGCGGTTCGGGTGGGTCAAATGGCTACCGTGGATGGCAGCTACTCCAGCACCACAGCGGGGGATGCTTTGACTTATGACTGGTCCTTCCTCTCTAAACCGGATGCCAGCAATACAGAATTACTAAATCCCACAACGGTGAATCCCAATTTCATCGCCGACGCCTGGGGAACCTACATGATACAACTGGTGGTTAGCGCTAGAGGTGTTTCCAGTCCGCGCACCATCACCACGGTGATCGCCACCAATGAGGGTGAGCGCCCCACCGGGCCTTTTCATCATATTGGGTTGTCATCGAATTGTGGCCAGTGTCATAGAACCAACGTGAATTTCATACCGGGAAAATCACCGGATCACCTGGCCACCAGTAATGTATGCCAGACTTGCCATACCACGTTCAGCTTTTCCCTTATTCCTTTTGTGGATCATTTAGAAGTTTTTGGCAAGTGCAGTGAGTGTCATGACGGTGTTCGGGCCATCGGTAAATCCAACCAACACCTACCAACCAATGCCGAATGTGACGACTGTCACAATACCGCTGGTTTTCTGGAACTGGCTGCGGACGGCAGTTATGACCACACGGGCATATCTCAAAATTGCGAGGTTTGCCACAACGGCATAGTAGCCACTGGCAAGAAGGAAGGGCATATACCGACTGACGGTTCCTGTAATTTATGTCATATCGTAGGTAATTTTCAGACCATCATTTTCGACCATAGCAGCATCACTGGTGCTTGTGAGACCTGTCACAATGGCACTGACGCGCCGGGTAAAATAGCAAACCACCCCGCAACGACCGCCGACTGTGGCATGTGCCACAACACCCGAACCTTCGCCTGGACGGAAGGTTTCGACCACACTGTCCCTGGCGTGGTAAACGAACTGTGCGAAACCTGCCACAATGGCATTACCGCGATTGGTAAGTCGCTGAATCATATGCCCACCACCGACGATTGTGGCGCCTGCCATACCCCAGGCATCTTCGCCACCGGCGTCTTCGATCACAATGGCGTTTCCGGCGACTGCGCATCCTGTCATAACAGTACGATCAGCCTAGGATTTCCCGAGAATCACCTGCCAACCACAGAGGATTGCTCGGTCTGTCACTTCAACACGGGATCGTTTGTGGGAGCTACGTTCAACCACGTAAACACCTTTGACAACTGCGAGTCCTGCCATAACAGTGTCGTAACCAATGGTAAGACGGACACGCATATTCCAACACAGGATGACTGCAGTCTCTGTCATATCCCCGGGAATGCTTTTATTCCTTCGATATTTGATCATCAAGGTATTACCTGGGGTTGCGAAGGCTGTCACAATGGCGTATTTGCTACTGGTAAAGATTCGGCGGTGATCCATGTGCCAACCGACCAGGATTGCCATTTTTGCCACACGACCACGGCGTTTCGTCCATCGATCTTCAGTCACGAGGGCATCACTGGTAATTGCGTCAGCTGCCATGACGGCACGGCGGCCATTGATAAATCGATAAATCACATTCCCACTACCGCGGATTGTGGGATATGTCATAACACCACGAGTTTTACCACCGGTGTGTTTGACCACCAAGACATTACCAATGCATGCGAAGGTTGTCACAACGGTCAATACGCCACCGGTAAGGATGCGGCGGTAAACCATGTGCCCACTGACCAGGATTGCCACTTTTGCCATACCACTACAGCGTTTCGTCCGTCGATCTTTAATCACGTGGATATCACCGGCAATTGCGTCTCCTGCCACAACGGTACGGCGGCCATAGGCAAGTCGGTAAATCACATCCCCACTACCGAGGATTGCGGGGTGTGCCATAACACCACTGGTTTTACCACTGGCGTGTTTGATCACGAAGGCGTTACCATTGGCTGCGAAGGTTGTCACAACGGGCTATACGCTATGGGCAAGGATTCGGCGGTGAATCATGTGCCCACCAGCCAGGACTGTCACTTCTGTCACTCAACAGCAGCATTTTTTCCATCGATCTTCGATCACTCGAGTATTACCGGCAATTGCGCGTCCTGCCACAACGGCACGTTCGCCATAGGCAAATCGTCGACTCACATACCCACGACCGAGGATTGCGGGGTGTGCCACAGCATCGGCAGTTTTACCACCGGCGTGTTTGATCATACCGGTATCGTTAATAACTGTGCCTCCTGCCACAATGGCATTTCCGCCATGGGTAAGCATGCTGACCACCTCTCTACCACTGAGGATTGCAGCGTCTGTCACGTGCCCGGCAATTTTCTCGCTGCGGTGTTCGATCACACGGGTATCGTGGATAACTGCGCTTCGTGCCACAACGGCACGGCGGCGATCGGCAAGCCGGTGAATCATATTCCCACCACCGAAGATTGTTCCGTATGCCATGTCATCGGCAGTTTTACCACCGGTGTATTTGATCACACTGGCGTGACCAATGGCTGCGAAGGCTGTCACAACGGCCAATTTGCCATTGGCAAGGATACAGCGGTAAACCACCTGCCAACTGATCAGGATTGCTACTTTTGCCACACCACTACGGCATTTCTGCCTTCGGTATTCAACCACACGGATATCACTGGCAATTGTACCTCCTGCCACAACGGCACGGCCGCCATTGGCAAGTCGGCAACTCATATATCCACTAGTGAGGATTGCGGCGTTTGTCATAACACCACCAGTTTTCTGACCGCGGTGTTTGATCATACCGGTATCGTGAATAACTGTGCTTCGTGCCACGATGGCGTCTCGGCCATGGGTATGAAGACCAATCATGTCACCACCACCAAGGACTGCAGTGTCTGTCACGAAACCGGCAGCTTTGCCACGGGCGTGTTTGATCATACCGGCATCGTGGATAACTGTGCCTCCTGCCACGATGGATTAGTAGCCATCGATAAGCCGGTGACGCATGTTCCTACTACCAAGGATTGCTCCAACTGCCATGGCACCACGACGTTTTCCACCGCGGTGTTTGATCATACCGGCATCGTGGATAACTGCGCGTCGTGCCACGATGGCGTGACGGCCATTGGTAAGCATGCTGACCACCTGCCTACCATTGAAGACTGCAGCGTGTGTCACGTACCCGGTACCTTTCTGAACGCGGTGTTTAATCACACGGGTATCGTAGATAACTGCACTTCGTGCCACGATGGTGTGTCGGCAACCGGCAAGCCGGTGAATCACATACCCACCACAGAAGATTGTTCTGTATGCCATGTCACCACCAGTTTTACCACGGGCGTGTTTGATCACCAAGGCGTGACAACTGACTGCATCGGCTGTCACAACGGTCAATACGCCACCGGCAAGGATTCGGCGGCAAACCATATGCCCACTGACCAGGATTGCTATTTTTGCCACACCACCACGGCGTTTCGTCCCTCAATTTTCAGTCACGATGGCATCACCGGCAATTGCGCGTCCTGCCATAACGGCACGTTCGCCACAGGCAAGTCAGCGACTCACATTCCCACAACCGAGGATTGCGGGGTTTGCCATGACACCAGTGGTTTTACTACCGGTGTATTTGATCACCAAGGCGTTACCATTGGCTGCGAAGGCTGTCACAACGGTGTATACGCCACTGGCAAGGATTCGGCTGTAAATCATGTACCCACCAGCCAAGACTGTCACTTCTGCCACTCAACGGCAGCGTTTCGCCCCTCGATCTTCAATCATGATGGCATCACGGATAATTGTGCCTCTTGCCATAACGGCACGTTCGCCTTAGGCAAGACGGCGACTCACATACCCACTAGTGAGGATTGCGGTGTGTGCCATAGCATCGGTAGCTTTACCACTGGGGTGTTTGATCATACCGGTATCGTGAGCAACTGCGCCTCCTGCCACAATGGCATTTCTGCCCTAGGTAAATCCGTCGACCACTTGCCGACTACTGAAGATTGCAGCGTCTGTCACGTGCCCGGCAGTTTTCTCACTGCGGTGTTCGATCACACGGGTATCGTGGATAACTGCGCCTCATGCCACGATGGTCTGCAAGCCATCGGCAAGCCGGTGAATCATATTCCTACTGCAGAAGACTGTTCCGTATGTCATGTCACCGGCAGTTTTACCACCGGGGTGTTTGATCACACGGGCGTGACCAACGGCTGCGAAGGCTGTCACAACGGTCAGTTTGCCACCGGTAAAGATGCGGCCGTCAATCACTTGCCCACCAGCCAGGATTGTTACTTGTGCCATACCACCACGGCGTTTCTGCCATCGACATTCAACCACGCGGGGATCAGTAGCAATTGCGCCTCCTGCCACAACGGTACAGCCGCCATTGGCAAGTCGGCTACGCACATTGCCACGACCGAGGATTGCAGTGTTTGCCATAACACCAGCACTTTTATTGGGGCAGTGTTTGATCATACAGGCATCGCAAATAACTGCGCCTCATGCCACGACGGTGTGTCGGCCATGGGCAAGAAGACCAACCATGTGGCGACCACCGAGGATTGCAGTGTCTGCCATGATACCGGTAGCTTTGCTACGGGTGTGTTTGATCATACCGGCATCGTGGATAACTGTGCCTCTTGCCACGATGGCTTAGTGGCAACCGGTAAGCCGGCAACGCATGTTCCTACCACTAAGGATTGTTCGCGCTGCCATGGCACCACGACATTTGCCTCCGCGGTGTTTGATCATACTGGCATCGTAGATAACTGTGCCTCCTGCCACGATGGCGTTGTGGCCATTGGTAAACCCGTCGATCACCTGCCGACCACCGACGATTGCAGTGTCTGTCACGTCACCAGCAGTTTTCTAAACACCGTGTTCAGTCATACGGGCATCGTGGATAACTGCGCCTCCTGCCATAACGGAGTGTCGGCGATCGGAAAACCGGTGAACCATATTCCCACCTCCAACGATTGCTCCAACTGCCATGGCACCACGACATTTACCACCGGCGTGTTTGATCATACGGGTAT
>JASFLF010000065.1:0-9865 GCA_050118235.1 Gammaproteobacteria bacterium
CGTTTTGCACCGCAAACTGCAGTTCTTCGGGTTCGAAGGGCTTGGTCAGGTAGTTGCTGGCGCCCGCCTGTATGCATTCGATGGCAGAGCGGATGGACCCATAAGCGGTTACCACAATGATAGGGACGTCCGGGCGTTCCTGATGGCAGCGTGTTATGAATTCGTTACCGCTCATCCCCGGCATTTTAAGATCCGAGAGGATTACGTCCAGGTCCGGGTCGCGCAGGAAGGCTACGGCGTCTTCGGCCCGTTCGGCGGTAAGCACCCGGTAACCGGCGTCCTCTAACGCCATTTGCATGACCAGTAACATGTTGCGTTCGTCATCGACCACTAGAACACTACGTTGCATTATTCCTCCTTCTCGTGGAACGAGGGGAACTCCATGGCAAACCGCGCGCCACGCCAATTTCCCGGTACCAGTTCAAGCCAGGCGCCGTTGGCTTCCACCAAAGTATTGGCGATGGTCAAACCCAGGCCGCTGCCTTGTGTCTTGGTGGTGTAAAAAGGCTCAAACAAGCGCGTCATTTGTTCAAAGGGAATTCCCGGTCCGCTGTCGTGCAGATAGAGTATTATGGCATCGGTTTTCACCAATGATCCAACTTCTATACTTCCGGCCTCCGGCCCCATGGCTTCCAAGGCGTTACGTACCAGGTTCACCCAGGCTTGGCGCAGCAATTCCGGATCCGCTGGTATTTTTATATTGTCATGGGTGTAACGGCGAACCACGGTAATGTTGTCGCGTCCCGCCAGCATCACTTGCAATGCTTTTTCCAACGGCTCGGCCGGATCAAGCTCGATAAACTCGGGGCTGCGGTGCCGCGCCAGTTGCTGGAAATCCTTGAGTAAATGATCCAGACGCAGGCTCTCTTCCCGGATCACCCGTTGCAACTCTGTTTGCTTGCTAATTTTCTGGGTGGTTTCCAACAGCTTGGACGCGGTATTGATGATACCGATGGGGTTGCGGATTTCGTGGGCCATTGCCAGGGACAATTCCCCTAAAGCGGAAAGTTTGTCGCGCTGAAACGCGCGCCGTTGTTCGTCCCGGGCTTCACGCAAACGGCCTGCCATGGTGTTAAACGCTTTCGCCAATTGGCCCAATTCGTCATTGGAATGTATGGGGATGGAAGCGCGGAAATCCTGCGCCGCCACTCTCATCACTGCATCGTGCAAGTATTCCACCGGTCGTACCACAATGCGGCTGAGCAATAACCCGGTGCCGGTGGCCAATAAAGTTCCCAGTAGAAAGATCGCCAAAGTCAGTAGGCCTTGGTCGGTCAACAATTGGGCGCTGCCGGCGCGTTCCTGACCGCTGAACATGATCGCTTCCACCCTGCCGCTGGCATCGACCACCGGTGAATACAGCGCCCAGTAGCGACCGTTTTCAGCAACCGGACTGTAATAGTCCTGTTTATTGTTCAGTTGGTCAAAAGCGGAAGGCGGTAAGCGCAGTTTCAAAGGACGGTCTTCCTCGGAAAATGCTTTGGCAAAATCGCCTTCGCGGGGATAGAACAGCCGTGTCTTCAACCCGCTCATGCGATTCAAGCGGTTCAGAAACGCTTTATCAAACAAAGTGCCCAGTATCAATCTATAATGCTGCGGCTGATCATGGGGGATGCGAACGATGGTGATGGCGGCCAGCAGGTTTTTTTGGTTTTGTTCCACTTTGACCACCGCGGTATCCTGACCATGCGCCCACGAGGTAGTTAAGGTAACCGGCGTGGACGAATACATCAATTTATCATCATAACCGTAAACCTGTATCAAGGTGATGCCCAACTCTTTGGCCAGCGGTTGCAAATTGTCGGGAATGGGCGATTTACCCGGTTGAAACGACAGCTCCCCCTTGCTGACCACATCGTCGAGAATGTTGGCGAATAAACCGGCATTTTTGTGCAGGTCCGCCAACGCCGTCTCATCCAGTTGGGCGGACTCGCGAATCCAGTGTTCGATGGAATCGTCAATGCGGCCGGTAATCCAGCGCGCGGACAAAGTCCCGGTGATCAACATGGGCACCAGGATGATCACCACAATGACCACTAGGACTTTTAGCTGTAAATGATTGAGACGAAGCGCTGCCAGCATCTACAAATCTCGTTGCTCACTACAAATTTTGGAGGAAAAACAGTGTTGAGCAGCGTTGTCGATTTCGGATAAACCATCTGCATCTCTTTGTTTTAACTCGCATAAATGGACGACGCCCCAGGCTGGTCCTGGACTTGCAAACGTATATCGTATCCACCGTGGTGAATGTGTTTTAGTTAAAGCTTGGATCAATAACCGGTGGCATATTGGTTTGAAAAATCCTGTAGTAATAAACATGATTTAAAAATGAGAGGTAATATGCAATTAGTCAACTATTTCCCGCGAATGTTACACACTGCCGATCGCCTGTCGAGAACCTCTTGGCTATTGCGCGGGTCGCCCATAGCACTGGTGGCAGCGGTCATCGCGGCGAGTACCTTGCTAGGCAGCCCTAATAAACCCCGGGACGAACTGGATTGGTTAAGTCGGCTGGCCAATAACGGAGACGCCGGAGCACAACTGCAACTGGGTCTGGCGTATCGTGATGGGCGTTACGGCCTCAACCCCGATGCAAAAACAGGATTGTATTGGTTAAAACAGTCAGCCGCGGGGGGCAACGCTTATGCCGAAGACACTATCGGCAGTGCCTACGCCAAAGGTCAAGGTATCCCGCGGGATGAGAAACAGGCCGAGCATTGGTGGCGCAAGGCCATTCAAGATGGTGACCGCGACGCCCGCATACATCTTGCCGATGCGCTAATACAGGCAGGCCAAACTCAAGAGGCCAACCGGCTGTTGATGTAAACCCAATACCCGAATAAAAGAATCAAGGAGAAGTAACTTCGTGGCACCTTATATTATTGACATAGGCACTTACGCCCTCAGCCTTGGCCTGATAGGCGGTTATCATGTATATCTGAAGGCACGCCTGCGCCGTGATCCTTCATACACCATACAATCGGTCAATAGTGATGCGCGTGCCGCTTGGGTGGAGAACATCATGGCGGAAAAAAACAATGCCATATTAGCGGTACAGACCTTGCGTAACTCCACTATGGCGGCGACTTTTCTCGCCTCGACCGCTATATTGCTGATGATGGGAACGCTCAACTTGGTGCAAAACAGTAGCGGTCAAAACAATTTGTTGCACTCGCTGCAAAGCGGCATCGCGGCGGGCGACGACCTGGAGCAAATAAAGTTGCTCATATTGCTGGCAACCTTTTTCTGGGCGTTTTTTAGCTTTTCCCTGGCGTTGCGTTTGTATAACCACGTCGGATATCTTATCAATGCCGGCAACGAGAAAAGCCACTTCCATCCCACACCCCACTACATCAGTCGTCTTCTGAATCGCAGCGGCAACTATTACAGCCAGGGGATGCGTGCCTACTATATTTCGGTACCGCTGGTATTCGCTTTATTTAATCCCTACTACATAGTTATCGCCAGCGTGGCTTTGATTATGGCGTTGTATCACATCGACCGAGCTCCGGACACTCAGCCCTATGTCAGCGATATTGAACGCAAACGGCTAAATGAATCCCAATTAAAATTAAAAATTACCGCTTCAGAAGACCGTCGGAAAATTTCCGGGTTTTAGTAAGTTCTACGGTTGTTTTAAACTGGAGAAGGTTGGGCTGAGCCGCGCACGTCGTGAATTGATGTCGCTGGAATCTATATTGTTCGAACCTTGCCCTGTCCCGAAAATCCCATATGTTTGTAAGAATTATCCCTGCGCCTGCGCAGTCTCTCAGATTACAGATGCTCAGAATAGTGGCTTGGCTATCAGTAGGCTATTTTTCGTATTGCATCGCAGCTGATTGCATTTCGCGTTTGTAGCAATTAGCGTCTCTGTAATTTTCAAAAAAACCCAAAAGCAGCTTTATAAGGAGCACCTTCACTGTGTTAACGACCATGCTAATGATAGCGATCCCGGTAAAGATGTGCTACAGTTTTGCCGGTGCTGAATGCAATTGAATGTAGTTGGATATACCAATAGTTATTAATGTAAATCCACATCGAGAAAAACAGGGAGATGAGATACTATGGTGATAACGTTTGCTCCTATCGGCGTAATTCGTTCCTTATTCAAGGATCCACAAACCGGCGGCCGACAACCCACTATTGATGGACGTGAAGGTTCTATAATTATTCATGAAGAGTTATCTAAAGGATTAGAGGGAATTGGTGAGTTCTCTCACATTATTGCCATCTATTATTTTCATCAGCAAACCGAAGTTCACCTAAAAGCACGGCCATGCTTCGACCCGTCAAACGAACACGGAATATTTGCAAGCCGCTATCCTACCAGACCCAATCATATCGGTATAAGCATCTGGACATTACAGCATGTTGAAGACAACGTGTTGCATTGTCGGGATATTGATGTGTTGGACGGAACGCCCCTACTGGATATAAAACCTTATGTGAAACAGTTTGACCATATGGATAATCCAAAATGCGGCTGGTACGATGTCATCGACTGGCACAACATTCGCGCTGTTGAGCCTGTCAGTGCTTGAAGCTGAAAAATAAAATATGGCGTGGATAAGTTTAGTTATGGAGTGCGTTGGTAAATTAAAAAGGGAATAAAAAGACTTCTAATTTAAAAGCTATATACCGCGCCCACTGCCAGAATAGTAATGTCACTGGTATAAAAATCCATATTAGCATCGCGATTTAGATAAGCGATACTGGCCATGGCAGACCATTTTGGAGAGCCAAACAAACCTCTATCCAATTAAAAAAAATGATGCACCAATGGTGTCATCTTCTTGTACCTTGCCAAAGATCGGGTTAGCTTGATCATATTCACTATGACCAATTGTGATAGTGGTGAATGTGCTAAAACGATAATTGTTATAATTGTGAGTTAATTTGAAAGTTCCCGTATCGTAAGCCATAGCTGCACCATCGCTGTCAAACTTATCGATAATAAATTCAGGCGTCCAAAAATGTTGTCCTGCGGTCATCGCATAACTGGCTTTATAAGTCATTAAATAACCTTCACGGCTCAACAATCGGGCATTGCTAGCATTTAATCCCAATTGCTCTAAACCGCTGCGTTCACTAGCCAGCCTAATCTCCCGAAAACTAGCATCTAACTCAAGGCCACTCCCGGCTATTTTAGAATAGCCCAAACGAAATCCGCTACTTGATCGATCCGTCACACTTCGCGGTTGGTTGACAACATATGGATCAGACCACACTTCAGTGGCAATACCGCTAAACAAATAAGATAGCTGAATTATACTTTTATCACTCAATTCATGAAGTACTCCGGCTTGGGTTGCATAGTCGAACCGAGCTAGATCTTCCAGGCTATCACCTAAAAATAACTGGGTGCGGGAATCGGTAAAATTATATTTAATGTCAAACTTAAACAAACCAGTGACGGTATTCTCGGCGGCAGGCGCAGTGTTTAAGGAACCAATAGTTGGTTCGGAAAAATCCAATATCTTTATTCCCGAAACCATATTTGAAGCATAATTCATATACATGCCCCCAATAATAACCGAACCATTCCAACCGGACTCCCTTGGTATTGGTTGATATGCAAAGGTTGTGTTACCTGTAAAAGTTGCAAACAAAGCGACAATTGTGGTTATTCTATTTGTTGGATTCATTATTTAAAATACCTTTTACTTGGTTGAGTGTAGAAATTACATGCTGTAGATAATTTATCGGTGAAACAGTATTAACGGATAGATACTAAAGTACTGTTTTGGATTTACAGAGAGAGGAGGGGGCTTATGCTCGCGGATTAGGAAGACCCATGACAGCTATTATTTGGGGGCACCAAGGTCCAGTAATGCAGTGCTTTTAACAATGTACCTAAGGTTGAAAAACGAAGATATTCGGAACTGCCGCGTTTACGAACTCCTGACTTAAAGTCAGCAGGGGCTAGAGCAGCGAAAGTGGTTGCATTGTGGATTCATAAACATCTTGAGTTGCCTAAGGGAGTGTGGATTGTTTTTACATTATATTTACACCGCTTCAATAATTTGTTTGGTATTATATTTAGTAAGTGCTAAGTACAATGTTTTTGAAACGATGTCACATTTTCAGTTTTGATAAGCATTTGAATTTTCCGGTTTTCTCGGCAAGGAGGCGTCATATTAGAATACGGAATATGTTTTAACATTCTTTAGTTAGTAGTGTAGAGTATGAGTAGTAAATTAAGTAGTATCCTCAGTGAATATAAGCAGTTAACCATTCGTTACGACCAAAAAGACAAGGCAATATGGTACTACTTGAATCCAAATCCACGTCCATGTTTTACTCCCACGTTACTCAATGAAATTAGGGAATTTCAGGTTTCGATCGCTAATAATTACGAGGCCGTCAAACCGAGTTCGGATCACCCGGTTAATTATCTTGTTTTAGCCTCACAAACACCAAATACCTTCAATCTGGGTGGGGATCTGAATCTATTCGCCCAACATATTCTTGACCAAAATCGCGATCACTTGTTTACCTATGCGAAAGCGTGCATTGCTGTTTTATACGAAAATGCCGTGAATCTCAGTTTGCCTATCACGACCGTATCTTTAGTGGAAGGCACGGCGTTAGGGGGTGGGTTTGAAGCGGCACTGTCCAGTAATGTCTTGATTGCAGAGCGAAGTTCGGAATTAGGCCTGCCGGAAATTTTATTTAACTTATTCCCCGGCATGGGGGCTTACAGTCTGCTCGCGCGCCGAGTGGGCACGGTGGAAGCGGAAAAATTGATTACCAGTGGCAAGGTATATAGCGCCGCCGAACTCTATGATATGGGGGTTGTGGATGTATTGGCGGAAGATGGTAAAGGGAAAGAAGCTGTCAGCGCTTATATAAAAAAGCATAGCCGAGCCCGAAACGGAATGCTCGCCGTCCATGCGGCCAGACAACGTTTTCATCCTATAACTTATGAAGAGCTCAAGGATATTACAGAAATTTGGGTAGATGCGGCGTTGAACCTTGAACGCAAGGACTTGCGCATGATGGAACGATTGGTTCAGGCGCAGGATCGGCGTAGAATTCAATCCTTTAAAGATAGTAACAGTGTTCTCTTGGCGCGAACCAAACAAGACCGTCGCATGGAAACAACAGTTAGTTTTCCGTTGCTAGACAGCAATGGTGCCACCATAGCATACGAGCGGAGAAAAAGTACCGATCGCCGAACTATGTCAACTAACTCACATATAGCAAAAGCGGCGAATCGTTAAATCAAGAAGACAACTGTATTGGAAAGTTCTGGCCGCTCCATAACCTACTTAATAGTTGGCATCATGGGGACGTCCAAATATGTTCCTATATTTACCGTATTTGCTTTGTCAGATGCCGTGTGGCGCTAAGGCGCAAAAGCGGCACGGTTAAGAAGTTAGTGCGGCAAACAATAATGGCAGTTTTTCCGGCAGTTTGCTTACATGGTCTATGACGGTATATTGCCTGCCAAAGATGTCGGTAACGTAGTCATCGGCGTGCGGATCAAGATTGATGCAATAAGTATATATGCCTAGCTGATCCAATTCCTGAACGGCTTTGCGACTGTCTTCAATCAACAAGCGCTGATCATCAACGTCGATGTCCGATGGTTCACCGTCGGTCAGTACCAGCAATAACTTTTTATCCGTATTGCGAGTGCCCAAATAGTGGGCCGCATGACGTAATGCGGCTCCCATGCGAGTGGAGTAACCCGCTTCCATGGCGGCCAGGCGGCCTTTTACTTCTTCGCTCCAATGTTCACTAAATCCTTTGATGTGCTGATAACGCACTTCGTGGCGAGTATTGGAGGAAAATCCTGCAATGGCAAAAGAATCACCCAGCCTTTCAATAGACCATCCAAGCAAGGCGACTGCTTCCTGGCTGAGTTGTAATATGGTTTGTTCGCAGCCTTCCGGAATATCATTGAGAGAAGCCGATAAATCCAGCAACAACATAACCGTGATATCCCGGCCGTCGTGACGATGACTCATATTGATGCGAGGATCGGGCGTGGCGCCGCTTTTAAAATCGATGAGGGAACGAATGGCCACATCCAAGTCCAATTCGCTGCCTTCTTCCTGATAACGCACACGCACAAAGTGCTGCGGCTTTAATAAATCCAATATTTGTTTGAGCCGTTTCGCAAGAGCACTGTGTTTGGCGAGCAAATGATCGATCTCGGAGGCACTACCCTCCGGGTGTAAACTTTCATACAAGCTCACCCAATCAGGCCGGTAGGTTTTCGTGTTGTAGTCCCATTCCGGGTAGTGACGTGGTGACAATCCTTGTTGTTTTTCATCCGGCTCTAAACGGCGGTCTTGCTTGTCGAAGGTTTCTTCTTCGTCGCCTTCTTCAATGTATTTCCACATATGACGATTGTCGTCGCGATAATCCACTTCAGTGTCTGTAAAATGGACTTTGGCGGATTGATCGGATTGCAGGCGGGTACGGGCAACGAATGAAATCGCCAACTCGGCAACATCGGCCGTGGTGGCGCCACCGGCCATGACTTCACGGAATTGTTCCGCAAACTTCAGGATATGGGGATTTTTATAGGGATGATCTTTGTCAAGAAACGCATATGACAACATGGTCAAACGGTGGCGAATGCAGGATTCCTTGGACGGATCACAAGCGGTTTCTGCCGGCACCGGATGCAATGCGATCAGTATGTTGCGCAGGCCCGGGTATTTTTGCATGGCGAGATATTCAATTCGGGAGTCTTCAAATACTTCAATAGTCATGCGTTGAAACGGGCTGAAATTATCCGCGATGATGGGTTTGGTCCAGCGCCTGTGTGCCGCGATGTGCGCCAGCATAGCGCGGTAACGGTCGATGCCGGTTATACCGTTTCTATCGTCGTAAACATCCGGCACCCGCACGCCTAAATCATCATAGTAAGGCATGGGCTTTCGCAACTCATCAAATGCGCTGGAAAAAGGTACAAATTGCAATTTCTCACGCCATAGGGCTTTCATATAGACATCAAGCTTGCGCTCATTATCAACAAATAACGTCCCGTGGCGCTCTCTTTGTAAAATCGCACGGCTGTCGGCCGATTGCAGGCTGAAAAAATCTTTTTGCCGGTCCGGGTGTTCGCCATAATTGCGAATACCGTATTCGACCCAGTTTTTCAGTCCCTCCAGGGACAGTTGGTTAAGCAAGCTGGGGATATGATTGAGCAGATCCGGTAACCCGGGGCTGGGTATGGTGGTATGGAAGCCGTGAATGGAGCCCGTCGTCCGCTCCATCATATCGAACAGAATATCGATATAGCGCTGCAGCGATTCTTTACTGCCCAAACGGCGCGCGGCTTCTCCTATGGTTTGCAAAAAAGGCGGAATGGCTTTGCCGTTGGGCGTGCGGGACATTTTCCAAACGGCTTGGGAGACCAGGGTCAACGTTTCCTCACCCAGTTGGCAGGCCACTTGCGGCATTTCTTCCAGATAAACCAGTACAGGTTCGAAACCGCGACCTATCATACACACCAGGGAGGCCCCTTCCAGGTAGTCTTTTATGCCTTGCGCCGTCAAACGCTGCGTTGCTTCTTCCATGCAACCCGAAAAGAATTCATCCAGGTCTTTAAAATTGCACGTGAGTTGTTCGCGGTATGTTTTTAGTTCCGCTTCATTCAAAGCCATTTGATATTATCTCGCAAACCACTGCGTGCATTGTCAAAAGAATACGGCATCGATGGCATGCTCCAAGGTTTCACGGATATCCGCGTCATCCGTTATGGGGTCCACCAGCGCCATACGGCAAGCATCATTTGCGATTATGCCTTTATCAATCAGGTTCGCTGCATACACAAGCAATCGCGTGGAAATGCCTTCATCCAAACCATGACCTTTTAGATTGCGGGCGGTTTCGCCGACTTTTACCA
>JASFLF010000066.1:0-9768 GCA_050118235.1 Gammaproteobacteria bacterium
CGCAATCCAGTGCCACGGTAAGTGCTTCCGCGGGCACAGGCAAAACCTGGCTATTAGTCTCCAGAATTATCCGTATTCTGCTAGCGGGCGCCAGGCCGGATGCCATATTGGCAATTACGTTTACCCGTAAAGCCGCCGCCGAAATGCAGAGCCGTTTGGCCAGCCGCTTGTTTCAATTCGCCGCGGCCGACGATGCCGGACTGGTTCAATTACTACAGCAAATCCAGGCGCCCACCGATCCTGACACCTTAACCCTTGCCCGCGGTCTTTACGAGTGTTTATTGCATTCTCCGCAAAAAGTGCGCGCATCCACATTTCACAGTTTCTGCCAAGATATATTGCGGCGTTTTCCTTTGGACGCCGGTATCGCTCCCGGGTTCGAGTTGATTGAGGACACCGCGCAACACACTCAGGAAGCATGGGACATCATGGTAAGAGAAGCCACCATGCAAACCGAAGGCAAGCTCGCAGGGCAACTGGACGCAATGATGGATTATTGCCATGGCTTGCACAATACCCAAGACGCGTTGTTTAGTTTTTTGGAACACCGCAGCGATTGGTGGGCTTATACCCTAGGACAGGCCTCGCCGGTGGAATATGCCGCGAACAGTCTTAAAGCGCACTTGGACGTAGATCCTACTATTGACCCCTTGGTAATCCTACGCGCGGAGGCGTTTGCCAGTGATGTTAAAGAATTTGCCCAATGGCTGGCGAAACACCCCATCAAGAGCAACGCAGCTTATGAAGCTAAGATATATAAATCCTTGGAGTTGATTGACGCACCCCATCTTGAAGAGGCGTTTAACACGGTTTACGAAGTCTTTTTCACCCAGGAGGGAAAACCTCGTGCGCGTAAAGAAAATCAGACCCAGGCGAAAAAAATGGGGGCTGCGGGACAACAACGCTTTTTGGAACTGCACGAAATATTGTGCGCTCGATTATTGGATATCACCAATCAACGATACCGCCTGCAATTATACCGCTTATGTTGCGTTTGGTATGAGCTCGGCCAGAATTTACTGGACCGTTTCCAACGCTTAAAAACCGAACAACGCCTGTTGGATTTCAGTGACCTTGAATGGAAAACATATACCTTGCTGAACCACACTGATAACGCTCATTGGGTACAGTATAAACTGGACCAACGCATCGACCACTTGTTAATTGATGAATTTCAGGATACCAATCCTACTCAGTGGCAACTGATCATTCCCTTATTGGAAGAACTTGCTGCCGGTAATAATGAGCGGCAGCGTAGTGTATTTCTCGTGGGCGACCACAAACAATCCATATACCGGTTTCGCCGCGCGGCGCCGGAACTGTTCGATGCCGCCCAGCATTGGCTACAGCAATCTCTGGATGCCGTCAATCAGCCGTTATCCACTTCATGGCGCTCCGCACCCGCAATTATGCAATGCGTCAACTGGGTGTTCGCCGACGGCCCCTTAAGCGAAACCATCCACCAATTCTCAACCCACTATACCCACCACAAAAGTTTGTGGGGCCAGGTAGAGTTACTTCCATTGGCGAAACCCACCGTCGACTCAACACCAATGCAGAACGATTCGACAAGCCTGCGTAACCCTTTGCTGCAACCGCGCCTGGAAACGCAAGACACGCGCCACTACGAAGAAGGCAAAATGATCGCCACCAAAATCAAAGCATTGATCGATCAGCCGACCTGGATTGAGGCTGACGGCGAAGTGCGTAAATTATCCTATAAAGACATCATGATTTTGCTGCGCCACCGCACACACGCCAATGCTTACGAGAAATCCCTGCGGGAGGCTGGTATTCCCTATGTGGGCGCTGAACGCGGTACATTATTGAATACCTTGGAAGCCCAAGACATGGTGGCCTTATTGGAAACCTTGGTCACCCCGTACAACAATCTTGCATTAGCCACGGTGCTGCGCTCGCCTTTGTTCTCCTGCAGCAATGACCAATTGATATTGCTCTCCAACCTGAGGCAAGGCACTTGGCTGCAACGGCTACAAGCGATCGCCCAGCAATCGGAGGAACCTGAACTGCGACGTGCGCACGAGCTGATAACCGACTGGAGCACGTTAGCCGGCATACTACCTGTACATGACTTGCTGGACCGAATTTATAATCAAGGAAACCTGTTAAATCGCTACGAAGCGGCGTATCCCGAACATCTCAAACATCGAGTGCGCGCCAACCTCACGCGTTTTTTGGAACTAGCGTTGGAAATCGACAGCGGCCGCTACCCCAGTATTGGCAATTTTTTATCCCGGCTAAAGACGCTGCGGGATCAAGTTCAAAACGGACCGGACGAAGTCTCCGCTTTGGATGCACAATCCAAGGTTCAAATTATGACTATCCATGCTTCCAAAGGCATGGAAGCGCCGGTAGTGTTTCTTGCCGACGCCACTGACACGCAATCAACGCCCAAAGCCTATCAGGCTATTGTGGACTGGCCTGCGGGTCAACCGCGGCCAAAATGTCTATTACTCGCACCGCCAAAGAAACAACAAGACGATATCGTGCAATCCTTGCTGGCCCATAATCTACTAGGTGAACAAAAAGAAGCAGCCAATTTGCTCTATGTGGCACTGACCCGGGCAAAACAAGTATTGTGTGTTTCCGGCTGCGAGCCCAGCCGCGGCACTAATTTGGGATGGTATGGACAGGTGCGTGAACAAATGCGACGCCATATGGATTTGCAAGAGCTGGATGATGAACACACACTTACTTACCAGTCCGGCGAAGCCATTGTGCCCGCAACGCACCCATCATCGAGCGACCAGGAAATCCTCCCTGCTACTACACCCCTTTTAGCGGAACATGGACTCAAAGGCCCTTTCCACAACATCCATCAACTCAAAGAAATCGCCCCCAGCTACGAGTTGGCAGAACCTCTGCACGGTTTAAGCGAACCAGAACAAAAGTCCACTCACAAACAACGCGGCTCCTTGGACGAAGACAAACAAACCAAGGGTAACGTGATTCACCGTGTATTGCATTTGTTAAGCGAGCGCGTCAGCGATGCCGATATTGCTCAATGGATAAGAGTGGAATACGGTGTAGACTTACAGCTCCCCCCCTGGAATCAATGGTTGTTAGAAGCCAAACAAGTGATCGACAACCCCCGCTGGCGATTTTTATACGATCCAAATCAGTACAACAATGCCTACAACGAAGTTCCGTTAATGTATCAACAGAACAACGACACGGTCTATGGCTTTATAGATAGGCTCGTTGTAACTGGCAACAAAATTTACCTGGTGGATTACAAAACCCACGATCTGCGTGGGCGGGAAGATATTGATGCGATGACAGCACGCCACTTACCACAATTGCGCCTTTATCAACAAGGCATCGCAAAGTGTTGGCCCGACGTGCCCGTGGAGTGTTATTTGCTGTTCACACACAACGCTGTTCTGAAACCGGTGCCAATTTGATTCGGCACTTTGGATAAATATAAGCCGCCGTTCCAGACTCCACCATGTTATAAAGCCTATTCACACTGCGAAGGTCACAGATAAGGCTTGTTTTCCCCTTCGTGACCTCCGTGCACTTTGTGGTACATTTCATACCTTAATTCGGTGCTACAATAGTATGAACACCGTAATCCGAGTCACAAAGAAGGGTTATACTCTTTCGTCCCGTGTTCTTTTTCGAATCTGGCCTGGCAATCGATGCAACGTTCACCGGCGGGATTTATTGCTAAGCGCGCAGCGGCGATTTCGTTGCCGCAACTGGTACATTTTCCATATTCACCTTTATCCATGCGCCGCAACGCCGCGTTTATCGCTTGGAGTTCCTTGACTTCTTGAGTAATGAAAGAAATGTCCAGCTCTTTTAAAAAATCGTCCACGGACTTTTCCCCAACATCGGCAACTTCGATAAATGAATCAATCGTTTGCCTGCCTTCGTGATCAGTAACGTAGTTATTCAGCAATTCACTGAGCTCGCTTTGCCGAGCCAATAGTTTTGATTTTAACGCTGCGATATCTGGCACACTATTTCCTTCTTCGTACAATATTATAAATATTACATACTAGCATGTGATGTTGATGATTTTAAATTGATAATAGTCAACTGAGCGCAATAATTCGTTCGATCATGACGCATTTACCACAATAGGATCAATTTTTGCATTTATTGGCCGGCACTCAATGACGGGCATGAATCCCAATTCGTGGTTCTAGAAGCGCAAGCACAGTCTATACTTGTTTGAACTGCAATATTCAGCCAACGCCAATATGCCCGAACCAAACGCTGACAATGTGATCTTAGGTCTCGGCAATATAGCCTTATCCGATGATGCAATTGGCATTAAGGTGGTACGCTATATTGTAAAGAACTATCCTAATCTTTCCGATCTTCATATCATCGATGCTGGCAACCTCAGCTACCAGTTGACCGCGGTAATGGAGCAAGCCCACAATCTCGTCGTACTATACGCGGCAAAACTGGGTCACTCTCCGGGAACCATAACTACCGTGGTAGGCTCGAAGATGGATCAATTTCTCAAACGTGCACAACGTAATGCCAATGAAACAGCATTGGCCGATATGTTTGAAATCGCCAAACTGGCACATCGATTACCCACCAATCGCGGCCTAATTATTATAGAACCGAAAAAAACTTCCTGGGGCAACCGGTTGAGTTCATGCGTGAATAAAGCAATTCCCCAGTTGGCAGAAACCGCCTTAGCACTGATGACTCAATGGACCGACGCGCCGTTCCAACAACGGGAACCCTCTGATATCGAAACCCCGACACCCGTTTCCACATAAACCCCAGATCCATAACACAAAATCGTTTCATTGAACCGGCAGTTCACGGACCAGCATTGCGTGCCCCCCCTCACTTTGATCTACATCAAGGTGAATAAACGGCAATGCTATAAAAATACACAAAGGTTAAGCATCGGCAAGAGTCCGGTGGTTTCGGTTGATCGAAATAACCTTTTTGATTGCTAATTTTTGTTTTCACCAATATGGTGTGTAATTTACAGCGCACAGGGCCACCTCATGCCAGATTCTGAAATTCAAACACCTGCTATACCTACGGCGGAAACTTTACGCCGTTTAGCCGTCAGCGAGAGCGGCTTTGTATTTGATCCGGTCAGCGGCCATAACTTCACTGTCAATGATACGGGATTGGTTATTTTACGCCGTTTGCAGCATGACCAAGACTTCTCCCGGTTACTCCAGGAATTGCAACAAGAATTCGATGCCGATCCCAGCGAGATAGAAAGGGATATTATCGAGTTTGTCGGCATGTTACGGGAATTTGTGGGTGAATAATGGATAAAATTAGCGTTACTGTGGCCATAACCGGCATGAACGCCAAACCGGACAACCCGGGGCCGGGTGTGGCGGTGGCCCGCTGTATCAAAGAGTCAGCGGAATTTAACGGTAAAATTATCGGGCTGGGATACGACGCCCTGGATCCCGGTTTGTATCTTAGACAGTATTGTGACGCCAGCCACTTGCTGCCTTATCCATCCACGGGCGATGAAGCCTTGTTGAACGCCCTTAAGACGTTAGCCGAGTTGGAACAAATCGACTTGTTAATCCCTTGCCTGGATGCGGAATTACCCGGAATGGTTCGGTTAAGACCTCTCATCGAAGAAATGGGCATTAAAGTATTCCTGCCGACGCCCGATCAACTGCGGTTGCGCAACAAAGACCATCTCACTGAACTGGCTGACATGGCCGGCATTCAATGCCCGGAAATCAAGTCGGTGACGCAAGCAGGCTTTTTTTACAAATGCCAGGACGAAGGCTGGTCTTACCCGCTGGTGGTCAAAGGCTTATTTTACGACGCCAAAATAGCACACAATGCCGATGAGGCGGCGGATGCTTTCCGCCATATCGCCGCTGAATGGGGTTATCCCGTGCTGGTGCAAAAACTGGTCAAGGGCGAAGAATATAATCTGACGGCAGTGGGAGACGGACAAGGCCATATGCTGGGTGAAGTCATGATGAAAAAAATGGCGGTAACCGATAAAGGCAAAGCATGGGCCGGAGTAAGTATATTTGATCAAGCGCTGTATGATGCCAGCGCCTCACTGGTGAAAGCCATTCAATGGCGCGGCCCGTTGGAAGTGGAAGTCATTCGCGACAAACATGGTCAATACCAATTAATCGAAATCAATCCGCGTTTTCCTGCGTGGATTTATTTGTCCGTCGGCGTCGAGCGCAATCTACCCATGACACTGCTCAAACTTGCCCTGGGTGAAGCAATCGATCCGTTTCCGGCGTCTAAAACCGGTGTGCTATTCATACGCCACGCTATTGAAAATATCGTAACGATGGCGGACTTTGAATCGGTAGTTATGAATGGCGGTCTTCAATATCCTGAATAACAATATATCCAATTAATCCGTATCCGATTAACCATCGCGTAAAAAGAGCACAACATGCCGAATCCAGATATGCCAATTAATGAAAGCGAAAATAGTAAAAATACCACTGGCGAGAAAAAGCCATGGACTAAACCGACTATTACGGTATTGCGCAGCGGGCTGCTGAATAAATTCGGCAAATCCCGGCAGGCAGCGTGGATAGACAGCATCGAGGGTGTCGCCATTGACGATTTATTAAACCAGCACGGTTCACCGCTGTTTGTTGTGTCGGAAAAAAAACTGCGCCGTAACGCCCAACGCATGAAACGTGCATTCACCGGTCGCTACCCCAATGTAGTGTTCGGTTGGAGTTATAAGACCAATTACTTGGGCGCCATCTGCAATGTCTTGCACCAGGAAGAAGCCTTTGCGGAAGTGGTGTCCGAATTTGAATATGAAAAAGCGCGCGCTCTGGGAGTCCCGGGTCATTGCATCTTATTCAACGGCCCGTACAAACAGCGCAAAATATTGGAAATTGCTGTGGACGAAGGCGCCCACATCCACATAGACCATTTGGACGAATTGTATGAACTGGAAAAAATCGCCAACGAAAAACAAAAAAAAATCCCCGTCACCATCCGTTTGAATTTCGATACGGGTTATACCGAGCCGTGGAGCCGTTTTGGATTTAACGTCGAATCGGGCCAAGCCATGGACGCTGCCTGGCGCATCACCACTAGCCAGTACTTAGAATTGGCTGGCCTGCACAGTCACATCGGCACATTCATCACGGAAACCAAAGCCTACGGCAACCAAGTACGTATAATGTGTAATTTCATGAACGAAGTGGAGAAACGCACCGGCTGCACCATCGACTACTTGGATATTGGCGGGGGATTCGCTTCGCTAAACTCACTGCAAGGCATTTATTTGCCCCCCGAGCAAATCGTGCCCAGCGTAGAGCAATACGCCGAGGCCATTTGCGAGGTATTGCTGGAGTGTACCCACGAACGCGAAGCCAGAGGCTGCAAGCGTCCCACCTTGGTATTGGAAACCGGCCGGGCCATGGTGGATGACACCGAGGTACTGGTCACCACCGTGGCAGCCAACAAGCGCATGCCGGACGGCAAACGCGCGGTAATTGTCAACGCCGGTGTAAATTTATTGTTTACGGCGTTTTGGTACAACCACAATGTAACTCCTACCCGGCCATTGCCCGGCAAACCGGAAGAAACCATTATCTACGGCCCGTTGTGCATGAACATAGATGTTATGCGTTACAGCATAATGTTGCCGCCTCTGAATGTGGGAGACCATTTAGTGTTTGGCCCTGTGGGGGCTTATAATCATACACAGTGGCTGCAGTTCATCGAATACCGGCCCAACGTGGTCATGATTCATGAGGACAAATCCGTATCGGTCATCCGTACGGCGGAAAATCTCGATGTGGTTACCGCGCAGGAAAAAATCCCGGAGCATTTGCAACAACCGTATAGACACGGAGTACCGGCTGATATCATTAATCCGCGATAGAAAACAGACCATAGCTAAAAAAGGCCTATGTTGTCCGAATATGTCAAGATTCTAACGCGTTCCTATGCCGCCATCCTGTTTGTGGATGGCCCTATGACCGGCTTGTTCTTTTTGGGAGCAACACTGCTGTACCCGAATATCGGCTTGTCGGGTTTGTTCGCCGCGCTGATCGCGCTGTTCATCGTCAAACTGTTTGAATTTCCCCACTATGAAAAAGGCGTGCATGTTTTCAACAGTTTGTTAGTAGGCTTGTCCTTAGGTGCTTTCTATCAAATCAATCTTTATTTGATTGTATTGATCGCCATCAGCGCGGTATTGTGTGTATTCCTGAGCGTTGCATTCATTGACGCCTTCTGGCGCCGGGCACAACTGCCGGTGCTGAGCCTGCCGTTTATCGTCGCGGCCAGCATGGCGGCGCTGGCAGCGCAGCAGTATACTTCCCTGAGTAACTTCGTCATCTACAGCGAATTTCAAATCCACTGGCTACCGGGCCCAATCAATACCTTTTTCAGTTCCCTGGGTGCGATATTATTCACCGCCCATCCGGTGGCCGGTTTAATCCTGCTGGTCGGCATAGCAACGCACTCCCGTTATCTGGCTTTGTTGGCTATAGCCGGCTACGTCGTAGGCTCCAGCCTATTTGCGATTTTGGCCGAAGCGCCGCACCCTAACCTGCTAGCCTGGACCGGTTTTAACTTCATGTTGACGGCGATGGCCTTAGGCGGTATTTACACGATTCCGAGCGTATTGAGCTTTGCCTCTGCAATGTTAGGTGCAGGATTATCGGCATTTTTGATTATCGCCATCCAGAATTTATTGTTCGTATACGGCTTACCCGTCTTGGCGCTGCCATTCGTTATCACCACCCTGGTTTTCCTGGCCGCTCTGCGCACCCGCACCACACTTGCGCAACCCTGGTTAGCACCCACGCCCGCACTACCGGAAATCAATTTCGAGCGCGCCCGACTTGCCAGAGTTCGAAATGGTGAGATCAACAGCGTACCGCTATTAGTGCCTTTCTACGGACAATGGAATATTTACCAGGGTTTCAATGGCCCGCATACGCATAAAGGCCCCTGGCAACACGCCCTGGACTTTTATATCACCGAAGACGATGTCAGCTATACCAATGATGCAACTCGTTTGGATGACTTCCACTGCTATGGCCTACCCGTATTGTCCCCGGTGCATGGGCGTGTCATCCGATTGTTTGACAAACTTCCGGACAATCCACCGGGCGAAGTCAATGTGGGAAACAATTGGGGCAATTTTGTGTTGGTCCGGCTGGAATCCGGTTTGCACGTATTATTAGCACACTTAAAGGAGAACAGTCTAAAGGTAAAAGAAGGCGACTACGTAACACCCGGTACTGTCATCGGCGCCTGCGGTAATTCCGGCCGCTCACCTCAACCCCACTTGCATTTGCAAGTACAACGTACCGCCGAATTGGGCAGCCCGACCCACCCTTTTCACTTGAGTAGTATCATGCACCATAAACCCGACGGTGTCAGTGAATACCGGGTCGTCTCCCGGCCCAATGTGGGCGATCGTATTGAAGCTGCCGCGGTGGATGAAGGCTTAGCCGCGCAATTACATCTACCGGTTGGCCGGCAACTGACCTATGAAGTAGAAGGTCATGGAATAAAAGGCACGATAACCCGTGAACTGCAAGTGGAGTTAACCTTGCTAGGGCAATTTCGTTTAGTGAGCGATACCGGCGCCAGCGCGGCGTTTCAAGAAGCAAACGGCGTTCTGGCGTTCTACGACCGCCAGGGTCCGGACGATATTTTGCTGGATATGTGGGTTATGGCCAATGGACTGACTCCTCTTACGGAAAGCGCGCACCACTGGTACGATTCACCTCCGGCGAATCTGTTGCCACTGAATATGCAGCAAAAAATCGTATTATGGCT
>JASFLF010000067.1:0-9713 GCA_050118235.1 Gammaproteobacteria bacterium
TGATCGCATTCGATCATCGCCTGAATGAATTTAAAAGTCGCAACGTGGAAGTCATTGGTGTTTCCATTGATTCCCATTTCACCCACAACGCCTGGCGCAACACGCCGGTGAAAAACGGCGGAATCGGTCCGGTGAAATACTCGTTGGTGGCGGATATGACTCACGCCGTTTGCAAAGCCTACGACGTGGAAACCCCTGACGGGGCTGTGGCTTTCCGTGGTTCTTTTTTAATCGATAAAGAAGGCGTGGTGCGGCACCAAGTGGTTAACGACTTGCCCCTGGGGCGAAACATCGATGAAATGCTGCGCATGATCGACGCGTTGCAATTCACCGAGCAACACGGCGAAGTCTGCCCTGCCGGTTGGAACAAAGGCGATAAAGGCATGAACGCCTCCCCTGACGGTGTAGCAACTTACCTTTCAGAAAACGCCGAAAGCTTATAACTAGTTTGTGATAACGGTCCGGGCACGCCCGGACCGCCTTCTCCCCTAAGCCTTGAAACCAGGATTTCGGCCCCTGAATTGTTTCATGGTGAATATTAACGTTTTTCTTCCGCCGAAGATCCATTATACTTTTACTCATTTATGTAGTTTTACTACTGGCCTGCAGATAATCCAATAATGTTGGAACTAGCCTGTTGAAGAAATTTTATTGGCTATTTTTTAGATGTCGCTGTAATGGGAGGAAATATGAATAATAATCTTAAAGTAGCATTGTCATGTGCAATCTTGTGCGTTTCCGGGGGAAATTGTATTGCGGATACCAAAATAGGTATTGGAACCGGCGTACTATCGGCTTTCTCGCGAGGATATGGCGGTGTTATTTCTATGCCTATAAAGCTGGGCTCTTATATGTTGATCGAACCTTACGCGGGGTATACGAAACGATCAGAAGACACCGATACCAATTTACCGGATTATAGCTATGGTGACTCAAAAAGCTATCAGGTCGGAGTGGGAGTATATGGTATTAGTAAACTTGGTTCAGAGTTTGAACTCTACTACGGCGCCGCTTTAGCGACGGCTGAATCGGATCGGAAAAGCGAGGGCAAACACACAAGAACCAGTAATGATGAAACCTCCGTTGATTTTAGTCAAAGCCAAACAGAAGCCACGGAATACATGATTAAACCCACACTGGGCGTTAGCTATCTCATTAATGAAAATTTTACTGTATCAGTCGATGCTGGAATTTATTATTTTTGGGGCGAAGAAAAAAGTAAGAGTCTATATACATATTCTTCTCCCACATTTTCTTCCCGTGAAGAGTCAGAATCCACCAATGATCTTGAGGGGGTAAATACTTTTACCAGGCTGGTTTTCAGGATGATGTTTTAGCTATTTTAAAAACCCACTGTGCTTGTGGTAGTCAAAAAAATCTTGCCAAACCGTGTTGAGTTCCCAAATGCGTCCAATATCTTGTAAAGCTTGCGCTTCCGGCCACCCTAAGCAATTGATGCGATACAACGCCACAAATACCGATACGCGTTTATTGGCCGCACAATGCAAAAATACCTTTTTGTCTTGCCAACACTGCATTGTCTGATAAAACGTGTTAAGCGCTTCGACGCTTGGCCTCTCCCATTCCACGGGGATATGCTCGTAATTTATCCCAATGGAGGTTACTAAGCCTCGTTCATCGGCCAATGTGTACTCTGCGTCCGACAAGCCCAGGTTTATCACCACATCGAAGCCAGACTGTGCCACCATGCGCAATTCCTCTTCGCTAGGCTGACCCGCTGTAGCCAGGTCTTCCGACAACATCAAGAAATTGTAGATCCCGTTCAAACCTGTGTCATATTGTTCCATGGTGTGATTATGAAACCAGGTTGCTTACTCAGCCGTTGCATAACGATTGCATCCTGTTTACGCATTATGAAACTCGGTCGTCGGTGGCAGCTGAAGATAAAATCCCTGTTGTTCCAGTTGCTGGCACACTTGCTTGGCATCGATGCGCGCCAGTTTTTTCCGCTCCGCCAGATCCACTTCCATAACAAACTCCAGCTTGCCTAACATGTGTTGTAGTGACTCCGGTACATACGCAAAATCATCTTTGTCTTTCAAAAACAAATAAGTATCGGACTTTTTCAGGCTTTTATAGACAAAACACAACATAATAGAAACCACGATATCTAGGGTTGGCCGGGATTGACGTATTCAGCAACCTCACTGCTTAACTCGGCATGTACGTGCCTGGAAAATGTGTTTAATGCGGCCGCCATCGTGACTGTCATCATAATTGTCATTAACCGGCTCATTATTCCCCTCCCATGATTTAGCTTGTGAGTCGTTGTTGGCAATCCGAGATCTTCATTTGGATTTTTTAGGTTGGCAGGCGACTTTGCAGGATACTTGAAGTGGTACTCTGGCACTAGCGTCCACGTCCAAGCGCACCGCGGTCAACTTGCCGCCCCACAAACAACCGCTGTCCAATGCGACAACCCCATTGCCGGAATAAAAACCTAATGTAGACCAATGACCAAACACACACAACGCCTCTTTGGTTTGTCTCGCAGGATGTTGAAACCAGGGGATACAACTGGACGGCTGTGAGCCGATGGGACCCTTGGCCCCCAAACACAGCTTGCCGTCGCTATCGACATAACGTAGCCGGGTAAAACAATTGGTAATAAACCGCATTCTGTCCCACCCCTTCAATGACGGTTTCCATCGCACCGGCTTGTTGCCATACATGTTCTCGAAATATTTATCGAACCGATCGCCACGCAAAACTTCCTCCACTTCCCCGGCGCATTGCTGGGTTTGTTCGATTGTCCATTGCGGCGGCAATCCGGCATGCAGCATATAAATACCCAGATTGGCATCGTGGTGCACCAGCGGCCGATGTCTTAACCAGGTCAACAAATCCTCACTGTCATGGGCCTTAAGAATCTCCTTCAATGTGTCGTCTTTGCGCAGCTTGCTGTGGCCGGTGGCAATAGCCAACAAATGTAAATCATGGTTGCCTAATACGGTTACCGCCTGCTCACCGAGGCCCTTGACAAAACGCATGACCTCTAACGACTTGGGGCCGCGGTTCACTATGTCGCCGGTTAACCATAAGGTGTCAGCGCCTGGGTTAAAACGAATAAAGTCCAGCAATTCCATGAACTCGTCGTAACACCCTTGCACATCTCCAATTGCATAGATAGCCATAATTAAATTATTGAATTATTACTCATGCCCGATATCACTTGAAAAGTTTTGCTATGATACGTCACATGTTCACAAAGCAAAACTCCACTCTTACCTTATTCAAAGCGACACCCATATCCACTCGCCAACAATTGCTGAGCAGTGTCGGGTTTTTTCTTTTCAGTGTGATGGTGGGTTTGGTATTGATTATGCTGCTTAACGGCGGCCTGGTGAATCATATACTAACACCCATCGCACAGTATCTATCGCTGTTTACCATATTGTGGGACGAAAAACCGCTGGGGGCGTTACAGTTTTTGCTCACTAAATCCGTTGTCACCTTCGCCCACAAAGACCCCAGAAGCGGTCTCAACCTTTGGACTTATGAATTTGACAGCATAACCATCATCGTATATGCCTTGGCCGCAGGCTTTGGTGGCCGCTTGTTACTTAAATTTTTCGCCAACCCACGCAACTACCGCTGGGCCACGCTCGTGGGATTAAGCGGTTGCGTCCTGGTTATCTTCGCCGGGACCTATATGACCTCGATTGAACATTGTTCCGGCGCCACCTGGGCAGGCTTTGTGTCCATGTACGGCATGGGCTTCGACGAATTCGAACTTTACCCAATGTGGCAATGGCTGTGTGCCGGTTTAGGAATCTTGGCCTTGGCTGGCAGCTGGTTTTTGATTGTCCGCCAACCTAAAAACACGGTTTAACACCTGTTTACGCGAATAGAAAGAACAACACCACACCCAACACCAAGCGATAAATCACAAACGGCAACATGCCGATTCTGTCCAATAGCTTGAGAAAATAATGAATACATAAATAAGCCGTCACGCCGGCTAATGTGGTGCCGAACACCAACGCCCACCAATCTACCGGTGCGGATTGTTCAATCAAGTCCTTTGTCACCAGCAAGCCGGATAGCGTGATAACCGGGATGGACAATAAAAACGAGAATCGTGCTGCAGCTTGCCGGCTTAATCCCATAATCAGACCGGCTGTCATGGTTGCACCGGAACGGGAGGTTCCCGGAATCAAGGCGAGCGCTTGAGCACACCCAATGATTAAGACATCCACCCAGGTGATACTGTGTTCATCCCGATTTCGCTTGCCTTTGGCATCGGCCCACCACAACACCAAACCGAACAGTATGGTAGCGGCGGCGATTACCACTGGCGATCGTAGTTCCGTTTCAACAAAGTTTTTAAACAGCAATCCCGCCAGACCCACAGGAATGGTACCGAACAACACCGCCCACGCCAGGCGGCTGTTCACGGTTTGTTGCCGGCTAGTCAGGGAGCGCATCCAGTCCTGCGCCATAGGGGTGATATCGCGCCTGAAATATAACACCACTGCACTCAAGGTGCCCACATGCACCGCTACATCGAACGCCAGACCTTGATCCTGCCAGCCTTCGACAATTTGCGGCACCAATATAAGATGCGCCGAGCTGGAAATGGGTAAAAATTCGGTCAGTCCTTGCAACAGCGCAAGGGTGATGATTTGTAGTATGTCCATGTGATTCGCTCTAAGTTAAAAGGTTATTTTTTTATTTACCACGAAGAGCACGAAGCTCACGAAAAATTTTTTATCCAAACACCTTCGTGCTCTTCGTGACTTCGTGGTTTAATGAATTATTTTCGCTTTACCGCCAATATGCGCACCTGGCGCCTATCCAGCAGCGGCGTGCTTTCCAGGATATCGTAGCCGGTATTACGCAACATGAACTCCAAGTCCTCACGGCTGAAACGATTATGCTCGATAAAATGCACAAACAAATCTTCCAGTGTCTCGGCCGGCGTGGTGCGATCAAACGGATTGATCTCGCTGTTTTCCAAATAAACGTTCAATGGCGCGCGCACCCAGTCCAAAATGTAAAATACGCCACCGGGTTTCAGGCAACGTTGTATTTCTAATAAGGTTTTTACCGGTTGATGCATTTCATGCAAAACCACTGAAGCCACCGCCGCATCCACACTATTGTCTTCCAACGGCAAATGGGGGTCGTGCAAGTCCGCCGCAATAATTTTTGCGTTGTCCGGCAATGAATCTACCGCGTCCAACATGTAAGGCGCGCACTCCACACCGTAGGCGGTTACATTGGGATAACGTTCCACTAAGGCGCGCAAGAACAGACCCGGCCCGGTACCCAAGTCCAGGACTAATGGAGAGTTGGACAAGTGCGGATTTACTTTCTCGTTCCATAAGGCCCAAAAAATGTCATTAAACCGGCTTGCAAAGGTTTCTTTCATTGCCTGGGCGAACGCCTCACCATCGCGGTGGTGTTTGGCCAGCATTTCCTGGGTTTTCTTAATGGCTTCACTCATTACCTATTTCCTTCATTCATTCATTACTTACTTTGGACAATGAAATTCAAATCACAAACGGTTACGCAAATCCTGCAGCGCAAACCCCAACAACGGGGCTTCGACATTCCTGGTCAACGCCAACACTTTGAACAACTCGCCCATTTCGCCGGGCAGGGTGAGCGTTTTAACTTGTTGACTGAGGCGCAAATATTCCACTGTATTATTGGGATCAACCTCAGCCATCATTTCATTAAGCCCCGCCGCCAAGAGGAAAAATCCCTGGGTATTGTAGCCTGCCACGTTCAGGCCCGAATCGGCGGCTGCCTCGGCAATGGCGGTAAAATCCACGTGGGCGGTAATATCCTGCAGACCGGGATACACGAAAGGGTCCATGTGGTTGCGGTGACGGTAATGACACATCAAGGTGCCGGTATTGCGCTGCGGATGATAATACTCATGGCGGGGAAATCCATAATCGATGATCAATATCAGTCCGGCGTTTAAACAATCCGCTATGGTTTTTACCCAGGCCTCCGCCGCCAGATTGATTTCTGAGACAAACTCCTGAGGCCTTTCTCTTCCAAGGTAATTGCTCCCAAGGAGATTGGCAATGGCCGCAATGCGCTCCTGAAGCCGCTCACTGCTGGGGACATCAAATAGCCACGCCAATCGGTCCTCCTGCCATCTGACGAAGGCCTCGCGAGGCGCTGTACCGGAATTCTCTGGCAAACAAAAACGATGTACGGGCATGGCGTCTAATAATTCATTGGCCAACACTATGCCGTTGAACGGCTGCGCGGGTAACGCGGTCAACCATGTCACCCTCCCCACGAGATGGGGCACTTTCGCCGCAATGGTTTGCGCTTGGCGTTGTTGAAGCTCGGCGCTCAACTCCAGAATCTGGTATTCGGCGGGTAAACAATCCAAACGTTCCAGTTCGGCGAGAATATCGGCGGCCATCACACCTGAACCACCACCTACTTCCAGGATTATTGGCACAGTGATGTCGCTTGCCTTCAGTTCGGCCAACACCGGTTGGCATTGACGGGCCACGCAACGCGAAAACAGAGGGGAAATTTCCGGCGCCGTGACAAAATCCCCGCCCCGGCCAAATTTCTGGTTCCCGGCGGAATAATATCCCAGTCCAGGAGCATACAACGCCAGTGACATATAATCGGCAAACGGTATTTGCCCGCCCGCGAGTTCGATGCGCTCCCGGATCAGCTCTATCAAACGCTCGCTTTGCCGTTGGGCGTGGGCGCCGGGTTGCGGTAAGTCCCTGATTTCTTTTTCAATATGACTTTTTTGCCGGTGAATACCAGCAGCTTTGGGGGTATGGAAATTCATGAACTCGCGACAGGAGGCTTTTTGGGTTACAGTGTTGTCAAAGTCAAAGGAGTTTTAGCCCGTGGAGCATACCACAAATAACCCGAATCACTCGACCACCGGGCCCGCGAATTTGCAGGATAAAGTGGTGTTGATTACCGGTGCCGCCCATCGCATCGGCGCACAGACCGCCCGTTTATTTCACGCCCAAGGTGCCCGCTTAGTATTGCACTATCGTGGTTCCCGGGAAGCCGCTCACAGAATACAAGATGAGTTGAACAATTTGCGTAAAGATTCGGTGGTGTTGGTTCAAGCGGACTTGATGGACAATAAAAAATTGCCGGTGGTCATCCGCAATGCGGTGTCCGCCTGGGATCGATTGGATGTACTGGTGAACAATGCCTCATCCTTTTACGGCACGCCCATGGGTTCGGTGAGCGAGCAGCAATGGGACGACCTTATCGGCACCAATTTGAAAGCGCCTTTTTTTTTATCGCAAGCCGCCGCCCCCCACCTGGCGGAGCAACATGGCAGTATTGTCAACATCGTCGACATCCACGCCGACCGGCCGCTGAAAAACTATCCGGTATACAGCATGGCCAAAGCCGGCCTGGTCATGCTCACCAAAGCGCTGGCCTGCGAGTTGGGGCCGGAAGTGCGGGTCAATGCCGTCGCCCCCGGCGCAATCCTCTGGCCGGAAAACGACATGGACGACATCACCAAACAACGTATCATCTCCCGCACCTTTTTAAAGCGCCGCGGCAGTCCGGATGATATCGCCCGGGCCGTACTGTTTTTAGTGCGCGATGCGGTATATACCAGCGGGCATGTGTTGACGGTGGATGGCGGGCGTTCATTGAACTCCTAATTCCAAGCTCGCCTTTTAATGTTAATCACGCACGGATAGCTGGTTGAACGTGGTATATAATTACAATTAGTAAGTCATATCAAATCATCAAGATGAGGATAGTATGGGAGAAGGAGAAGAGGTAAAAAGAACCACACCCACAGTCGATCCCAATGCACCCGCAGGTGGAGGTGGGCCAGGTTATTTTCGTGAGCCTTTCAGCCTGAATGAAGACGGTTCCCCTTCATTATCGATTGCCCATCCCAAAGGGCCTAGCGCAAGGCTTTGGGTGGCACAAGCAAAAACACCCTCAGCAGGCACTGGCACCACACCCACCAAAGTCAAAGCTCCCCCAGTAACCAAACCATCCACATCGGACGTAAAAAAAGAAAGTAATAAGGAAATGGATATTGATGTAAAAGTCAAAATATTGGCTGACAGAAAAAGTAGTAAATTACGGAAAAAAGCCGCAAAAACATCGTTTAATTTTAAAAAACTTACATACAACTACCCCAATGTTGATTTAGATCGCAAAACCAAAACCATCACCAAAATAAAATCCAAATACATATTCAAAGGCTATATTCCCATCCAGACTTTATACGGCAAAAAGGCAAAAGCCAAAGACAAATCCGTATATGGGCGTGGTACCACCAAAGCCGACAAATCCAGCGGCAATATTACACTGGGTTTTCACGAATCCTGCCACAGACAAGACTACCTGGATTATTTAAAAGACAATCCACTACCAAAATTCAAGAAAATAAAAATCGGCGACTCGAAAGCAGACTATCTTGACGCTATACAAGACTTTAAGGATAAACTCGAGCAGTACAGAAAAGACATGAACGCGGAATCCGTCAAGAACACCGATGAAGTGGGATATAAATTATCGAAATGCAAAGTAGACGGGAAGTGTAAGTAATCTAAGCAACATGAATTCCTACGACGAAATTCCTTATAAAAGCAGTTCATTTCCACAAACCCACCCAGACCGCTTAGCCACCATAGCGCACTTATTTGGCCTTACCCCAAAACCAGTGACTCATTGCAGAGTATTAGAACTTGGCTGCGCTAGCGGTGGAAATCTAATACCCATGGCTTATCATTTGCCTAAAAGTGAATTCATTGGAATCGATTTATCCGCTCGCCAAACGCAAGAAGCGCAAACAACTATCACAGATCTGCAACTGAGCAATATAAAAATTGAACAAGCGTCCATAATGGACATCGACGGATCATGGGGAAGTTTTGACTATATTATCTGCCATGGCGTCTATTCCTGGGTGGCGAACGAAGTACAGGATAAAATTCTCTCTGTTGCCTCAGAAAACCTGGATTTAAACGGCATTGTCTATGTCAGTTATAACGTATACCCCGGCTGGCATATGCGCGATATGGTTCGTCGCATGATGCACTATCATTCCAATCAGTTTGAAAGTTCTGAACAACGCATTGACCAGGCTAGAGCACTAATAAATTTTCTTGCCAGCTCTACATCGACAGACAGTTATTATGGCGCCTTGCTGCAAAACGAATTGAATCTTTTACAACGATGCAACGATTCCTATTTATTCCATGAACACTTAGAGGAACACAACAGCCCAATTTATTTCTACGAATTTAATGAACGCGCTAAAGAGAACAATTTGCAATATTTAGGTGAAAGCGATTTTTTCACCATGATCAACAACCGGTTGCCGGAAGAAGTGTCTCAAACATTGGAAAAAATAAGTCCGGATATCATACGCCGGGAACAATACATGGATTTTCTGCGCAATCGTTTTTTCCGCCAAACGTTACTTTGTCACAATCATCATGCGCTGAAACGCGATATTAGTTCGGAAGTATTAAAGCAAATGTTAATTGCCTCGCCCCTTAAGCCTGAACCGGAATTAGTTGACTTTTCACCAAATAAAAATCAAATCTTTCGTTCACCCAATGGATTTACTATCAACACGGACTTTCCTCTAACTAAGGCCGCATTGACAATATTAAGTAAAAATTGGCCTAGCGCTATGCATATAAACACATTGTTAAAGGAAGTACACTCGCGCATCAAAGGCGATTATACAGAGAGCATTCAAA
>JASFLF010000068.1:0-9645 GCA_050118235.1 Gammaproteobacteria bacterium
CGGCAATCGTGCTTTGAGTGGCTTCCCGTAGGGCCAGATAGAATCTGTAAGACCCACCTCAAGTCTATCTCGTCTAAATGTGCGGTTTATATGAAACACTACACTAGTGTTTGCCGGTGTGCCCGAAACCGCCCTCGCCCCGGTCACTGTTGGTAAATGATTCCACAATTTCGAATTCCGCCTGCACCACCGGTACAAACACCATTTGCGCAATGCGTTCACCGGGATTGACGGTAAATGTGTCTTTTCCGCGGTTCCAGCAAGAGACGAACACCTGACCTTGATAATCTGAGTCTATCAACCCGGTTAAGTTGCCCAGAACGATACCGTGTTTGTGGCCCAGGCCGGAGCGCGGCAATAATACCGCCGCCAGGTTGGGGTCGTTAATGTGAATGGCGATGCCGGTGGGTATCAAGTGAGTCTCGCCGGGGTGAATGGTCAGCGGTTCATCCAGACAGGCGCGCATGTCCATGCCTGCGGAGCCGTCGGTGGCATAAGTGGGTAACGGAATGTCTTCGCCGATGCGTGGGTCGAGGATTTGTAACTGGATTTTTTGCATGGTTGTTATTTTAAATTTTGTGTATTAACCACGAAGGGCGCAAAGGTGAGAACCTTATAAATTCTTCGTGCCCTTTGTGCCTTCGAGGTTATTTACTGAAAGTGGTTGCCAAAAGCCGGATCAGGACGACTGACCGTCGCCCACCAGCACTGTGACCATTTTATCGGGATTAACCCGGCGCTGAAAAGCGGTTTTGATACTGTCCACGGTTACCGCTTCGATTTTGGCATTAAATTGGTCAAGGTAGTCCAACGGCAAACCGTAAAAACCGATCATGGCGATGTAGCCGACAATCTTGCTGTTGCTGGAGATGCGCAGCGGAAATCCGCCGGTGATGTTCTTTTTCGAGGCTTCCAGTTCTTCCGCCGTCGGGCCGTTAGTGACGAATTTGCGCAATTCGTCTTTTAACACTTGCAAGGCTTCTTGCGCCGTTTCGTTTTTAGTCTGCAGTCCCAGGATGAACGGGCCCTTTTTGCGCATGGGCAGGAAGTAACTGTATGTGCTGTACGACAGGCCGCGTTTTTCCCTGATCTCGTCGCTCAAGCGCGATACCAGGCCGTTGCCGCCTAATATATGATTGCCCACATACAGGTCGAAATAATCATCTTCGCCCCGCGCCATACCCGGCGCGCCCACCAGAATATGGGTTTGGGTGGAGGGATGTTCGATACGGATGTCTTTCTCGGCCTCGAGAGCCGGCACGGCGGGCAATTCCGGAGCCCGTTGTCCGGTCGGCAAACCGGCCACCACGGCATTGGCCAATTGTTCGGCTTGCGATTTATCCAGATTACCCACAATGGCGATTACCGCGTTTTTCGCCACATAATAGGTTTGATAAAAAGACTTCAAGTCATTGGCGCTCAGGGCTTTGACGCTGGTTTCACTGCCTTCGGGCAGATTGGCGTAAGGGTGATGGTCGAACACGGCGTGATAAAACGCCTCATCGGCCAGATCGCCCGGCGACTGCTTGCGCTGTTCGATGGCGAGTAACATGCGGTTGCGTTCCCGTTCGAAGGCATCGGCGGGAAACGTGGGTTTGGTTAAGATCTTGTTCAGTAAGGTGATGGCCGGATCCAAAACATTGGCTTCGGACAGGCTTCTTAAAGTGACAACGGCCATGTCCCTCTCCGAACTGTTACCGAACCGGGCACCCAAGTCATCGAATTGTTCGGCGATTTGATCGGCATTGAGATCGGCGGCGCCTTCGGCCAGTAAGCCATTGGTGAGTAGCGCCACGCCGTGTTGCTCGCCGTCTCGGGCGGCGCCGCCGTCAAAGACCACTTGCACGTCGACCATGGGCAGTTCAGGTGCGGCCACAAAATACACCCGGGCCCCATTAGCTGTCTCCCAGTGCTGGATATTGGGTGTGGCGTAGGCTTGGCTGAAGCCAACCGTTGCGAGTAATGCAACAATGAGAATAACACTTTTATTGCCGATAGTATTAATGCGCATGACTGCCTCCGTGTTCCATTGCTGCGATATTATTAATAGGTTGTGGGTCAAGTACGGCCACGGTGAGACGGTCATCCACTAAATATTTGCGCGCCACTTGCTGGATTTGCTCGGGTGTGACGGCGCGGATTTTGTCGACATACTGGTCGGACAAGCGCCAATCCAACCCCACGGTTTCCAAAGTACCGATTTGCATGGCTTGGTAAAAAATCGAATCTTTTTCATAGACCTTGCTGGCGACCACCTGTGCTTTGATGCGCTTCAATTCCTCTTCGCTCACCAGTTCGTTCTGCACTTTTTGGATTTGGCCACGAATGGCCTCTTCCAGTTGTTGCGCGGTGTTGCCTTGCGCCGGTGTGCCGACGATAGTAAACAACTCTTCCAGGCGAGCATACAAATCATAAGAGGTGCCGATATTTTGAGCCACTTGTTGGCCACGGACCAGGTTTTTGGTAAAGCGGGCGCTGTCGCCGCCGTCCAGCACTTGAGCCAGCATCTCCAAGGCATAAGACTCCCAGTCATTTTCCGCCGTTTTTACCACCGGCACTTTGTAACCCATGACCATATAAGGCAGTTGCGCCGGGGCTTTGACGGTGATGCGTTTGATGCCAACCTGGTTGATTTCTTTTTGTGGTTTGAGTACGGGGATGTCCCGCTTGGGAACGGGGCCATAATATTTTTGGGCTAATTGGAACACTTCATTGGGGTCCACGTCCCCTACCACCACTAAAGTGGCGTTGTTGGGGGCGTAGTAGTGGTTATACCAGTGTTGAGCATCCTCTACCGTCATGTTTTGCAAGTCGTTCATCCAACCGATGATGGGATGGTGGTAGGGGCTGTTGACGAATGCCGTGGCGATAAATCGTTCATAAGTCTTGGATTCCGGCTTGTCATCGGTGCGCATGCGGCGCTCTTCCATGACCACCTTAATTTCTTTGCCAAATTCTTCGGCGGCGAGATTCAGGTTTTGCATACGGTCGGCTTCCATCTCGAAACTGATGTGCAAGCGGCTTTTTTCCAACTGCTGAAAATACGCCGTATAGTCCTGGCCTGTGAAGGCGTTTTCCCGTCCACCGTTGGCGGAAATGATTTTGGAGAATTCATTGGGGCCGTGTTTTTCCGTGCCTTTGAACATCATGTGTTCCAACACATGGGCCACACCGGTGGTGCCGTTCCTCTCGTAGCTGCTGCCGGCTTTGTACCAAACTTGCGAGACCACCACCGGGGCGCGGTGATCTTCGCGCACTATGATTTTCAAGCCGTTATCCAGCATGTATTCATGGGTATGGGTTTGGGGATCTGAACTGATGTGACCGCTTGGTGTTGCGGCCGCTTTCTCGGCCGCGGGCTCTGAAGTCGGTGGAGGCTGTGTGGTTTGTTCCGGCTTGGGGCCGCAGGCAGAGAATAAAAACGTGATTAAAACAACGCTTAGCGTCTGTATCACAAGACGTTTTATCATAGTTGGCTCTCTTTTGTTATCGATGACAGTAAAGCTAAAATGGTGTGGCAAGGGGTTTTTTCAATACTTTTTAAAACTTTCGCAAACTTTTGCAAACAACGCTGCTAGTTCGTTGCAATTTTCGTTACAATCTTGCATTCAATTTCAAGTACGGCAAGTCTAACGTATTTTTCCGCTTCCTATCGAGTGATGCTTGCCCTAACCCAACCAATGAGTTAAGACGCGAATAACAATGTTTGGTTTCAGAAAAAACAAAGGTAAAGACAAAAAACCGGCGCAGCCGCCAGCAGATGCCGAAAAAACGGGTATTGTCGCAGAACCGGTCGAGCAGGCTGAACAACTGCCTGAGCAACTACCGCAACAAGTGCTGGATATCCCCCCACCTTCGTCGTCGGAACATAAGGAGTCTGTAACGCAGACGGCGGAGCAAAAGCAAGGATTTTTCGCCCGCCTGACCCAAGGGCTCAAGCGCACCCGCTCCAACATCACCGAAAATGTGGCCACCTTAATGTTGGGTAAAAAGGCCATTGACGAGGAGGTCTTGGAAGAAATCGAAATGCAGCTGTTGACCGCCGATGTGGGGGTGGACGCCACCCGCGCCATCGTGGATGATCTCACCAAGCGCGTGGCGCGCAAACAACTGGCCGATGCGCAAGCGTTATTCACCGCCCTGCGTGAAGACATGACACAATTGTTGGCACCGGTATCCATGCCGTTGCAGATTGCAGACACCCACCGGCCGTTTGTGATTTTAATGGTAGGTATCAATGGTGCCGGTAAAACCACCACCATTGGTAAACTGGCCAAGCGGCTGCAACATCAAGGTCATTCAGTTATGTTGGCGGCAGGGGACACCTTCCGTGCGGCGGCCGTGGAGCAGTTGCAGGAGTGGGGGCGACGCAACGACATTGCCGTCGTCGCACAGCAATCCGGGGCCGATTCGGCGTCTGTGATTTATGACGCTTTGCAGGCCGCGCAAGCCCGTAACATCGACGTATTGATCGCCGATACCGCCGGCCGTTTACACACTCAATCCAATCTCATGGAAGAGTTGAAAAAAGTCCGCCGCGTGATGGGTAAGCTGGATGAGACCGCACCCCACGAGGTGATGCTGGTACTGGATGCCGGTACTGGTCAAAACGCCATTGCCCAGGCCAAGCAATTTCGCGAAGCGGTGCAAGTAACCGGCATTAGCTTGACCAAACTGGATGGAACCGCCAAAGGTGGGGTGATTTTCGCCATTGCCAAACAGCTGGGTCTGCCCATTCGTTTTATCGGTATTGGCGAAGGCATTGATGACTTGCGGGTGTTCGAGGCCAAGGACTTTGTCGATGCATTGTTATATCGGGATAACGCGTCAGCAGACAGCGCCTAGGTGCCGATGACTGCGAACTCACACGGCGTATGATTACGTTTGTCAATGCTTATAAACGCTATCCCGGCGGCCGGGAGGCGTTAAAAAACATCAGCTTTCACATCGATAAGGGCGAAATGGTATTTTTAACCGGTCATTCCGGTGCCGGTAAAAGCAGTTTGTTAAAACTCATTCCCATCATCGAGCGTACCACGCGCGGCGAAGTGATTTTGGATGGTAAAAATTTGTCCCGCGTCAGCAATCGTCAGATACCGTATTTACGGCGCAAAATCGGCGTGGTCTTTCAAGACCATAATTTGTTGTCCGAACGCACCGTATTCGACAATGTGGCATTGCCTTTAATCATTGCCGGGGAGCACCACAGCGAAACCGGCCGGCGGGTGCGGGCGGCGTTGGACAAAGTGGGATTGTTGGATAAAGAACGAGCTTATCCAATCGCATTGTCCGGCGGCGAGCAGCAACGGGTCGGCATTGCGCGCGCCGTGGTCAACCGCCCGCCGGTACTCCTGGCCGATGAGCCGACGGGGAACCTGGATCCGGAGCTGTCGCGGGAAATCATGAGTTTGTTTGAGCAATTTACCACGGTGGGCGTCACCGTTTTAGTCGCTACCCACGATTTGGATCTAATTTCGCGCATGAACCATCGCCTGCTGGCATTGCGCGAGGGCGAGTTGGTGGCAGACGGGCCTACCCAGGAATTGATGCAGCAATGAAACAGACGGGGCAGTGTCATGGCGGCTAGTTACAAATCTCAAGCTCGGCGGGTAAGCCCGCGGCGTGGCAAAGTCAGCTCGAGAATCCGCGAGATCGATTCAGCCAAAGATGCTGCTAATGTGGTGAGGCCCGGTCCGCACTCCAAAGTACACGTTTATTTCTCCCACCATTTATGGGTGGCGATATCCACTTTAGGCAGTTTGTGCCGCTCCCCACTCTCGACATTGTTGACATCCTCGGTGATAGCCATTGCGCTGGCATTGCCGGCGGGTTTGTATGTTTTGCTGCAAAATGTTCAGCAATTGTCCTCATCTTGGGAGAACAGCTCGCAAATTTCCGTATTTCTTAAACAGGACCAGGGCGAACGCCAAGCCCAAAATTTGCGCGAACAATTGCTACGCTGGCGCGAAATCAAAGCGATTCAGTATATTTCCGCCGAGCAGGCGTTGGCCGAATTTCGTCAGTCCTCGGGATTTGGCGAGGCACTGGAGATATTGGATCAAAATCCTTTGCCCGCAGTCTTAGTGATACAACCCGCAATGGATTTAGCGCAAGCCGCACAGTTAGAGGCTTTACGTGCGAAACTGGATAACCTGCCGCAAGTGGATCAGACCTTGTTGGACATGCAATGGGTGTTGCGCTTAAGCGCCATGATCGATACCGGCAAGCGGGCGGTGTTTATACTTGGAGCCTTGTTGTTTGTTGCGATTTTATTGGTGATTGGCAATACCATCCGCTTGACCATATTTAACAAGCGCCAGGAGATCATTGTGACGAAATTAATCGGCGCCACCAACCAATTCATCCGCCGGCCTTTCTTGTATACGGGATTTTGGTACGGCTTATTTGGCGCATTTATGGCATGGTTATTAGTGGTGGTGTTAATGGGGCTATTAAAAGGACCCATTGATGATTTGGCGTTGTTGTACGATAGTGAATTTACGATGAACACCGTGGGAGGGGATGCGTCATTAAGCCTCTTTGCTGTGGGAATTTTGCTGGGATTGCTGGGCTCATGGTTAGCGGTGAGCCGTCATTTGAAAGCCATTGAGCCAAAATAACTTCAGAAAAATAAAGGCCATATCTCAATTGTTGGAACTATTCTAAATAATACTTGACTAAAATACTAAATTATTCTATTTCTATAGAAACGCGTTAGGAACCAAATCAATTTTTGGCACTCTGAGAAATGGAGTGCTAAAATGCTTGAAAAACTCTGATGGAGAATCTGAGCAAAATGAAAAACAGTCTTACTTTGGACATCGTAAACCCCACCGGCAGCTTGGAAGCATACATACAAGCCGCAAATCAAATACCCATGCTGACGGCTGAGGAAGAACATGATCTCGCCACGCGCCTGCAAGAAGAAGGTGATATCCATGCTGCGCGGCGAATGGTGTTGTCGCACTTACGCTTCGTTATCCATGTGGCCCGCGGCTATAGCGGTTACGGGTTGCCCCAGGGTGATTTGATTCAGGAAGGCAACATTGGGTTGATGAAAGCGGTGAAGCGTTTTGACCCGACAATGAATGTTCGTCTGGTGTCGTTCGCCGTGCACTGGATTCGGGCTGAAATTCACGAATACATTTTACGTAACTGGCGTATTGTGAAATTGGCCACCACCAAAGCACAACGTAAATTGTTCTTTAACCTGCGTAAGAGCAAAAAACGTTTAGGCTGGTTCAGCCCTGAAGAGGTACAAGCGGTTGCCAAAGACCTCAATGTTGAACCCGCAACCGTGCTTGAGATGGAAAAGCGCATGAGCAGCCAGGACACCTCGTTCGATTCGTTCACGGATAACGACGACGACGATTTCGCCCCGGCGCCTGCAGGCTATCTTCAAGATTTAAGTCATGAACCTTCGCTGCAATTGGAAATTTCCGATTGGGACGAACACAATAACAACCGTTTGCACCAAGCATTGGAAACCCTGGATGAGCGCAGCCAGGACATCGTTAAACAACGCTGGTTGACGGACAAAAAGTCCACCTTGCATGAATTGGCGGATAAATATAACGTGTCCGCGGAGCGCATCCGTCAGTTGGAAAGCAACGCGATGAAAAAAATGAAATCCACGTTGATGGCTTAAACCTTTCGACGCTGTGAAAAACTCAGGCCGCGTTCTCGCGGCCTTTTTGTTTTCCGGGTCACCCCGGTGATTCCGCAAACCCCAAACGCAAGCAATGCAAAACGACGATAAAGCGTGGAAGTCACACCTCACCGCCTGTTGTTGCAGAGTTTGGTTTTTTTTGGGTTGGGTTCGTTGATCGAGAACGTAGGAATCGATGAATTAGTGCTGATGACCCTCGGGGCCGTGCACATGACCGTGGGATACCTCTTCGTCGGTGGCGTCGCGCACGTCGACCACTTTAACATCAAAATTAAGATCCACGCCGGCTAACGGATGATTTCCGTCTATGGTGATCTGGTCGCCTTCAATGCCTGTCACAGTAATCATGACGTACTGACCTTCAGGGGTTTGGGCGTGAAATTGCTGGCCCACTTGCAGATCGTCGGTGGATTCGAATGCTTCTTTGGGTACCACTTGGGTCAAGGCGTCATTGCGCTGGCCATAACCGTCATCGGGTGAAACGGCAACCTTCACGGCATCACCGCTTTGTTTGCCGTCTAAGGCGTTTTCCAGCCCTGGAATTATGTTGCTTGCGCCGTGCAAGTAAACGAATTCGCCGCCCTGGGATTGATCTAGTACATTACCGTCATTATCAGTGAGGGTGTAGTCCAGAGTAACGACTTTGTGCTTGGCTATTTGCATGAAAGAGCTCCTTGTGTTTTGCGGGAGATTGGCCTGGGCCTGAGATTGAAAATGTTTAACTATACCACACTATAAACAATGATGGCGAATGGCTCAGCGCTATTACTGCACAATTCAAACCATTTCGCGTTCTTCGCAATGCATTGCTGTGGTGAGGGCGCCGAATCATCTCCCTTTTTGCGGTAATAACCGTATCTCCCGCCGCTTTCTTGCACTGAATTTACGGAAACGGGATTTAGCTACTAGGCGTAAATTGCTTTATCCATGGGTGAGCGTGGATGGAGTATTACGCCACTTCTGTCTCCTTTAATGGTTTCCAAGCAAGACAGGTAATCAAGCAGCAGTGACGGAGGAAGCGTTTCGCGCCTCGAATTCACTCGGTCCAAAATACAAATGCCGGTTAAACGCCGCTGTGAGTGGCGCGCAGAATCTCTATTTTTACACGGAGGCCAACCATAGTAGTTGATCTAGTGTAAATTCATACGCCATCTGCGGTCAAAAACGGCAGCACACAAATCCTAGCGATTCCACTGGGTATGTTGACATTCTTTTTTATGACGGCACGTTAGTTATTATGCTAAGTGCGCTCTTTCGGCGCGAAGTGATACCAGCAAATCGATGCCGTTAAAGCAATATCGAATGGATTGAAAGGTGGGAAAATTCGCGACATTAAACGCACCTTCGCCAGGTTAACACCGTATTGTTACAGTTGTATGAATTCCAGCGCTATTTCGCACAAGCGTAACTTTCTTCTTTGATTGTTTGTACACTTTCACTAAAAGCTATTAGAATACGCCGGCTTTTGTTGGTCAATGCGTTTATCATGCTAATGCTCAATAGTGGTGAACGTAACCAGGAACAGCGCTTTATGAAAAATAACCAAAACGGTTTTACTCATTGTTAGTAAGTAGTACGTTGATGTAAGAGGGTTAGCAATATGGGACATAAGATGGAATTTGTTGACGCAACACAAGATACGCGCGAGCGGATGCATAAAATAATAACCGAATATCTGGAAAGACAGGGTGTTGAGTGTAAAACCACCAATTATCACAAACTCGAAGAGCTAGGGATAGACTCACTCGGTATGTTGGATGTGATTTTTGAAATCGAAGGAGAGTTTGGTGTGCAAACCGGTGAACTCGATAATGAGGCGTTGGAAAAAATTACTACCTTTGACGGTTTGGTGGAGCTGGTTGATGCATTGAGGGCGTAGCTTTTTGAGCCCTTTGTTGCAATGCAAATGCGTTATAAACCTGTATTTCTGAATCCTTTGTTTTTTTAAATCCTTATTTTTTAAAATCCATGTTTTT
>JASFLF010000069.1:0-9576 GCA_050118235.1 Gammaproteobacteria bacterium
CGGGTGTGGAAAAATTGCGCCACGCCGCGCGTGATGGCAATGCGGATGTGGTAGGCCGATTGATTGCCAGCGGTGTGAGTGTCAATGAAGCGGATGAATACGGTCAAACCGCGCTCATGGAGGCAGCGGAAAAAAACCACTTTGAGGTGGTGAGCCGGCTGATAACAGCCGGTGCGGCGTTGGATGTTAAAAATAAGCAAGGTCAGAACGCGTTGATGTTAGCTGCCAAGGCGGGAAGCAAAGAGGCGGTGGAGCGCTTGCTCAAAAGCGGTGCGAATATCGAATTGCAAGACAAGTTGGGATCCACCGCATTGATCGAAGCCGTCAAAAAAGGCCATAAAGGCGTGGTTGCGGCATTATTGATCGCCGGAGCCAATCCCAACAAAAAAGACAAAAAGCAACTATCCGCAGTATTGCATGCGGCACGCGGGGATAATCTGGATATTTTACAATTGGTATTAAATGCCGGCGGTGATATCGAGCAAATCGGACCCGACGGTATTAATCCATTGATGTACGCGGTCAAGAACAACAATCCCGCATTGCTTAACGTATTATTGCGAGCCGGGGCCAATACCAAAGTCGTAGATCCCGCCGACAAAGGTATTATTGCACTGGCAGCCGAAAGTGGGGCGTCAGGTAGTGTCGATCTTCTGATCAAATCAGGCGCCGATTTTAATGTCAAAGACAACCGCGGTTGGACTCCATTGATGTTGGCCGCTAAAGCCGGTCATTTGCCGGTTGTTGAAAAACTATTGCAGAATAATGCCAAAGTAAACGAACAAAATGAATATGGCGACACAGCGTTGATGGTGGCCGCGGCCGAAGGTTATATGGACATCGTGGTAGCATTGTTACGCTCCGGTGCAAAAGTGGATATGACCAACAATCAGGGATGGACGGCGCTGATGTTCGCGGCCATGAACGGCAAGCTTTCCTCCGCCAAGACATTGCTGCGTCACAAAGCCAATATCAATGCGCAAAACAACATGCGCGAAACGGCCTTAATGTTTGCTTCCGAGCGGGGTTACGACAACGTCGTGCAGTTTTTATTGGCTAATAAAGCCAATGTCAGTTTTAAGAATCGAGCCGGTCACAGCGCGTATACCTTGGCCAAAACCAACACCCACGTTGAAATCATGACAATGCTGCGCTTAAGCGGGGCACAAGACCATGACCTACCCGTTGCGCCAAAACTAAATACCGAAGGCAAGAAAAACAAACGCGAATTGTCCGCCAAGAATTTATATGAAGGCTGGACACCGCTAATGATTGCCGCCTGGGAGGGTAAGCTCAATAACGCCAAGAAACTAATCACCAACGTTGCGGTAAATAGCGAGGAAAAAGAAGGACACACCGCGCTGATGTATGCGGCGTTGAAGGGACATGAGGAAATTGTGCAATTATTGCTGACTAACGGCGCAGACCCCAACAAACAACAAGTGCAAGGATTGAGTGCGGTTATGCTGGCGGCCCGTGAAGGCCATAGTGGCGTAATTAAAATCTTAGCGGCCCAAAATGCCAATTTGAATTTACAAAATAAAAATGGTCGCACCGCTTTGATGTTGGCGATATTGGATTCGCAAAATCAGAGCGTTGAAACCTTGGTGAAATTGAAAGCCAATCTGAACATAGCGGCGAAAGATGGCAGCACCGCCTTGGTATTGGCTATTGAGCGTGGCCAGCAACGGGCTGCCTCACTTTTCATTGACTATGGGGCAGACCTGTCATGGCAGGACAAAAAAGACCGCGGTCTGCTATGGCTGGCGGCTTACCACGGAACGGATGATGTGGCGCGCCACTTAATCAAAAAAGGCGCCAAAGTAAACATCAGAGACAAAGACGGCGAAACCGCGTTGATGGCAGCAGCGCGCCGAGGCCATGCCGATCTGATTCAAATCTTGATGGAAAACGGAGCCGACGTGGAGACAAAAAGTAACGTCGGCAATTCCGCCTTGCATCTGGCGGCGGATGCCGGGCATGAAGCGGCGGCTAAACGTTTGTTAGACAATGGGGCGGATAAGGATGCGGAAAACAACGTGCGCAATACGCCTATTTTGTTGGCGGCAGCCAACGGCTATATCGCGGTAGTTAAGTTGTTGCTGGCCAATGGCGCTGATCCTGGCGTGAAAAACAAACGTAAAGAAACCGCAGAGTCACTGGCGAAAGCACGCAATCACACTCAGATTGTCCAATTACTCGAGGAATACAAAAAGAACAAGGGGCTGTTCTCCCTGTTTTAGATCGTATCCATTGCGGTGGCTTAACCTGGATAATAGATGTTAAATGATAAAGTAAGCCGAATACTGGTGATTAGAGCAGGCCAGTTGGGAGATACCGTATGCGCATCCAGTATCATCGAGCCTCTGCGCCATCGTTATGGCGAGTCGGTAACTATAGACTGGGTGGCAAAGGCCGGTATCGGCCGCGTGTTTTCCCGGGATCCGCGCATCCACAAAGTCTTTGAACTCAGCAGCCGCCGCGCGCCGCTGTTTTTTAACCAGGGCAAACGCGCGGTGGTGTTGGAATCCTGGCGCAAAGCTTATGACTTGATCGTGAATTTGGAACTTGCCTCCATATTCAACATTATGGTTCGGTTAACTAAATCCACCCATAAAATCGGCATGCCGTACCGGTTATTCGAAGAGCCACCCCAAACCCATGCGGTGGAAAACCTGCATTTGATCTATAAGAGCTTTTTGGATGCGCAAAGCCTGGCTTTAGCAGAGCCGAAATTAATCGGCAGTCCCGCGAGTGAAGTGCGCGCACGCTATGCATTGGCGGGTCGCTTCATAGTGCTAGTACCCAGCAATAGCCACCACCATTTGCCGCCGGAGAAAAACTATCGCAATTGGCCGGTGGACCATTGGCGCAAACTGATCGCAGATTTATCCCGGCAACAGCGCCAAGTGGTCATAGTGGGCGGAAAAAACGAGTTGGGCTTTTTTGAGTATCTTAAACCGTACCCGGACAACGTTCTCGACTTGGTGGGCAAAACAGACTTCCCGGACTTGATCGCCGTGTTGGCGGCGGCCGACGCGGTGGTGTCCACCGATACTGGGCCGGCGCACATGGCCGGAGCGGTAAACACACCGGTATTTATGTTGATTGGCCCCACCAATGCGAAACGCACCGCCCCTTATAAAACCCCGCACAATGAAGTGCGCATCTTATCGGCCAACTTGGCGTGTAGCCCTTGTTATCATACGGAGCGTTTTAAGCTATGCCCGAAAAACCAATGTATGTATGACATTCTGCCTGAACAAGTGGTTAACGATATCGAGAGTATTTTAGGTTAAATTGACATGGTGGGTTCTGGCGCGAGACCAAGGAAAAAACTGCTGCCCCCGTCCTATCTATTTTTCTCGTTACTCTTAATGATTGGGTTGCATTACGTACTGCCCTTGGTGAAAGTGCTTAATTATCCCTGGTCTTTATCAGGCTGTGTGCCTTTATTAATCGGTGTACTATTGAATCTGGTCGCTGACCAGGCTTTTAAACGAGCCGGGACAACGGTCAAGCCGTTTGTGGAGTCCAGCGCATTGATCACCGACGGGGTGTTTCGCATTAGCCGGCATCCCATGTATTTGGGCATGGTATTGATACTGTTCGGTATTGCCATGTTGATGGGAACCTTAACGCCGTTTTTTGTCGTCCTTCTATTTTTGCTGCTGATGCAAAATCGTTTTATTTTAGTGGAAGAGCGTATGCTGGAAGCGCGGTTTGGCGATCACTGGTTAATCTATAAAACGCGTGTCAGGCAATGGCTTTGACACCGTCGAAACAGCCGGATTTACTATGTGGTGCCAAATTTGGTTTCCACCGTAATGCCGATGCTTTTCAGCAAAGGCGTGGGAACAATGCCGCCAGCGCTGATGATTACAGCATCGTTGGGCAGAATTATTTTTTGGCCTTCCTTATCGATAATGACCTTGTCTCTGAGAATTTCCTTGACGTTCGAACTCATCAACACTTTTATCTTGCCTTCGGCGTTGTAACGATCGACTTTGTCGCGGTTTTTGACCTTGGCGCGGCTGAATGCGGCGCTTCGATAGGATAAAGTCACTGTCGCGCCGGGTTCGTCGGCAATGCTGTGCGCCGCTTCCAACGCGCTGTCGCCGCCCCCAACGACTAATACGTGTTTGCCTTTGTATTGTTCAGGATCGATTAAACGATACATCACCTTGTTTTGTTCTTCACCGGGCACATTGAGTTTTCTCGGCGTGCCGCGGCGGCCGATGGCAAGCAATATCGTGGAGGTTTGGTAACTGCGTTTAGTGGTTTTGACTTCATAGCCGTTACCCTTGGGCGTGATGGCTTCCATGCGCTCTGCGTAGTTTATTTTCACGCCGGTGTCTTTTGCTACGGTTTGCCAGAATGTCAATAAGGTTTCTTTGGTGGTTTCGCGAAACCGCACTTTGCCCACGATGGGCAATTGCACCGGCGCTGTCATAACGATTTTACCGCGGGGATAATGAGCAACTGTGCCGCCCAGAGTTTCCTGTTCTAAGGTGACGTAACGCATGTTATTTTCCAGCGCAAACAAAGAAGCCGAAAAACCCGCAGGCCCCGCACCGATAACGACCACATCATAGTCATTGCCTTTTTTTGAATCGGTTTTTTTCTTAATGGCAGCCATGGCTTGGCGGCCTTGCTCGATAGCGTTACGAATTAAACCCATGCCCCCCAATTCGCCCGCTATAAATATGCCCGGCATATTGGTCTCGAAAGTGGGATCCACGGTAGGGATATCCAAACCGCGTTTTTCTGTGCCGAATACCAAAGTGATGGCATCCACCGGGCAGGCTGTCGCGCATGCGCCATGACCGATGCATTTCGTGGGATTGATGAGTTCCACTTTGTCGTGAATGATGGCCAACACATCACCTTCAGGGCAGGCTTTGGCGCAGGCGTTACAGGCGATACATAAATCCCGGTCAATAAGTGGGTGTAAAGAGGCCGGTTCGGTCAGACCGGCTTCTTGATTTTCGCGCAGTATCGCGGCGTGACGCTCACTGGCTTTGCGGCGGAAATACATTCTTCCCAACCAGATAAGCGCCACGGGGAGCAAGTACACCAACAGCAAAAGATAGTTGTTGATATGGGAGGAAATATTATTCAAATCTGCTGGATTTTCCATAACTGTTTAAGCTGATTAAAACGAAGTGGCGACAGCAAATTGTACGCCAAGTACCTCATATGCAGAAGTGTTCAAGCGTGCACAGTGATTGATCGGAGAATTTATTAATGTTGCTTAATAACGACACGCATATTTCTCAAATAATCAATAACATAATATTAAGTAACTGTTCATTGTCTCCGTTAGGCGACGTAACAACGATTGTTATATCCAGAGAAAATAAAGAAATCTATTCTAACTATATGAATTTTGGTAAAAACATATACTTGGTATCTTTTTTGCACTTTATTAACCGTAATGCTAATCGCTGTGCTGTTACAAAGTGGCGTTGGCGGAACGATTCTCTGAGCCGGGAATATAACTGCCTTAAGATCTTCGGCCGGTGATTTGTACGAAGTTTAATCGTAAATTACTAAGTATGCTAGGTGGATTTTTTCCGTGAATTGTATGTTGTGATACTGATCCGCGTTGTTATCTTAAAGTGAGATATATGACGTCACGGTTGCCATTGCAAACGACAGCAGCAGGGCAGTAAATTGTTGCTTATTTCTTAAAATCACCTTATGCTGTTCTATAAATTTTAAGTAGTGTGATGAAATTCCTAAAAAAATAACCATCATTGACCTACATTTCAATCAGTCTTGTACTGATCGGAAATGACTAGAACTAACTAATAGCACCATTCTTGGGAGAAAAATTGTTGGAGACTAATTGTTATATACATTAGTCCCCAGTGGTTTTATGCGTTTAATAAGTAGTATTCAATAAAAATTATAAGTATTGGGCACATGGACAAACGAAAATTTAAGAGAGTACTATATGCAAGGCGGGGCAATCAAAAAATCACGCGTGGGACATGCGGCTGCGAAAACTGCCAAAGCGGTTACTCAGTCAAATGCTCCATCCACTTCATTGGTTACTACTAACGATAGTACCGCTCAGAAAAAGCCAAACAGTCAAGCGCAATCGCCGTTAGCCGCGAAACAAGTCTCTAGTGCTGAGCTGGGCAAGCTGGCCAGCCGCACAGAAATGTTTGTGGCGATTGGATTGTGCGTCTTTATGACTGCACTGTTCGTCACCGGCCGGGCGCTTTACGACGACCGTTACTACACTCCCGAAGAAGGCCTGGGATATTGGTTGGGATTGACCGGCGGAGTGATGATGCTGTTGGCGATGTTCTATACTGCCTTCAAATATGTGCCAAAGCTAAGGACCAGGGCGGTAATGAAGCACTGGTTAACCATCCATATCTTCCTGGGCATCGCCGGCCCAGTATTAATCATGGTGCACTCAACGTTTCATCTCGGTTCTTTGAACGGTGGTATTGCATTTATTACCATGGTGTTGGTTGTGGTGAGCGGAATAATGGGTCGATTCCTGTATTCCAAAACCCACTATGGTTTGGGGGGCAGTAAAGCACGTGTCAAAGATTTACAGATAATGTTGAAACTTGCCGGCCATAAGATTAAATCGGAACGACTGGACCGGTTTACCAATTCGGTGTTAGCCCAAAAACAAACATTAGGATATGCCTTTTGGGAATTAATTTCCTTCGGCTGGCGCAGCCGCTGGCTGTATTTCCGCATGACGGAAACAATGCGCATACATTTGCACAACCTTGCAAGGCAAAACGGCTGGGACCGCGCGATAGTGCGGCAAAAACGCCGCGAATTCAAGCGCCAATTAATCCTGTATATCGAAACGCTTAGAAAAGTTGCTTTATTCAAGGTATATGAACGCTTTTTCGCGTTTTGGCGAAATGCTCATGTACCGTTGCTGTACTTGTTATTGATGAGTGGTGTGGTGCACGTGATCGCTGTACATATGTACTAAATAACGGGTTCGGTATGCAAACAAGTCGGATGTTGCAGTTTGGTTTCGCGTTGCTCATGTTATTTTTGGCTATACCTTCCAGTTATGCGGATGTTGTCAATAGCATGGAAAAAGCCCTTATGCCCGGGCCGTTGAGCAAGGCGCATGAGAAGTTCGAAAAGGATTGTAACGAGTGTCACAAGTTTTTTGAGCAGTCCAAACAGAGCGGAATGTGCTTGAACTGCCACGATCACGAAAACATTAAAAAGGATATAGAGGCGGAAAAAGGCTTTCACGGCCGTATTCCCGGTATCAAAGACAAGGAATGTAGTGTATGTCACCGGGAGCACGTTGGTAGAGACGCGGATATCGTGATGCTGGACAAACAAACGTTTAATCATGATGAGACGGATTTTGTACTAAGAGGCAGTCATCTAAAAGTACAATGTCAGGGTTGCCACAAGCCGAAGAAAAAATATCATGAAGCCAAGCACAAATGCATAGACTGCCATAAGGATAACGAACCCCATAAAGGCAAGCTCGGTAAAGTCTGTAATAGTTGTCACCGGGAAAGCGCCTGGAGCGATTTTCAGTTTGATCACTCCAAAACCAAGTTCAAGTTGGAAGGTAAACACAAAGGCGTGCAATGCCGTGATTGCCATCCGCAAGAGCGCTATTTAGCCACCCCCAAGAAATGTATCGCATGTCATAAAACCGACGACAAACACGAAGGACGGTTTGCGGAGAAATGCGATGAATGCCATGCGCCTTCCGGTTGGGCACAACAACACTTCGATCACGATAAAGACACCAAGTTTAAGCTCACAGGGGCCCACAAGCTGGCGTTATGCAACCAATGTCATAAACTGGATGAAAATGCCTATGATGAGAATCGCTCCAAGGAATGTTATTCCTGTCACAAGCTTAACGATGAACATAAGGGGCAATTCGGGAAAAAATGCGAGGATTGTCACAATACCAAAGCCTGGGGTAAAAACAAATTCGATCACGATGACACGGATTTCCCTTTAAAACACAAACACAAAAAGGTCGCCTGCCGGGATTGTCATCCGGGGGATATAAAAGCGGAGCTGAGTACAAAATGTTATGATTGCCACAAAAAGGATGATGTGCACGAGGGCAAACAAGGAGAAACGTGTGACGAATGTCACAGTGAAAAAGGCTGGGTGGGCAGTGCAAATGTCGATCATAATTTATTCCGGTTTCCATTATTGGGTTCGCACGCCGCGTTGGCATGTGAGGAATGTCACGATTCCGCCAACTTTAGTGAAACCAAATTTCAGTGTTATGCGTGTCATAAGGGTGACGATCCGCATAAACGCAGGTTAAGCACTGAGTGTGGTGTTTGTCACGTATCCAACGATTTCAAAGCATGGGAGTTTGATCACGACAAACAAACGGATTTTAAGCTGAAAGGGGCACACAAAGGCATCGATTGTTTGGTTTGTCACCGGGAAAAAGTAAAGCTCATGGAAGATATTAAATTACCGGAGATATGTTTCGGGTGTCATGCGCCGGATGATGTCCACAATGGGGGCTTCGGACGTAATTGCGAGCGTTGTCACAGCGAAAAAGCGTTCGATGAAGTGGATATCAATGCCTTATAGTAGGAGAACAACAATGAAAAATTCCGCCTTTCATATGGCACGCGAATTGTTTCCTCAGAGAACGATGCAATCGCTTTTATGGCTTATCTCCGCAATCTTGATCGCATGGCTGCCAATAACCGCGCACGCGGTGAAGGATGGTAAATTTGATCATTTCTCCACGGGTTTTCCCCTGAGCGGCCAGCACCTAAAAGTGGATTGCGAATCCTGTCATATCCGAGGTGTTTTTAAGGGCACGCCGAAATTCTGCGCAGGTTGCCATAACGGCCGTACCGCTATGGGAAAATCCTCTAAACATATTGTCACCACCGAGGCTTGCGACGATTGCCATACTACGTTTGGTTGGGAAAGAGTGGTGATGGACCATTCGGCGGTCAAAACGGATTGCAGGTCATGCCATGCTCAACCAAGAGGTCATGTGCCAACTACCAAGCCCTGCGACGATTGTCACATGACTATCGCTTGGGTGCCCGCCCGTTTTACTCACGACGGTATCACGAGCGGCTGCCGAGTTTGTCATGCTAGGGAATTACCCAATGATCATCCCCCAACATCAGGGAGTGACTGCGGTGTTTGCCACAGAACACAAACCTGGAAAGGCGCGATTTTTGATCATAGCACTATCAGCGCACCTTGCAGCACCTGCCATATAAACGACAAGCCCATTGACCATATTCCAACCACAGATGAATGCGGGGTTTGTCATACTACATTAGGCTGGGAGGGGGCTAGGGAGCCATAGTAAAGCTTCCCATTGTAAATTAGGGAATCATTAATTAGAGAATCATCAATTAGGGAATCATCAAAGGAGACGCGTTGCAAGAAAGCGTCTCCTGAATTAAATAAAAATGAAGCAATAGTGAAGAATCTTGTTACGTTAGCCTGCGGGTTGCTGTTGTGCGCTGTATTCGGCGGCACGCAAGCGGCACCTTCTGAAGTATTGTCTGAAATATCGTTTATCGAAAAAGGCGGCATTGACGCTGTACGTCTGGATTT
>JASFLF010000070.1:0-9537 GCA_050118235.1 Gammaproteobacteria bacterium
ATGATTGAGTTGCAATTCAATGGTTTTGCTTCTAGGCGACAAAAGGTAACCCACCAAATAAAGACCAATGACAATAAAAATCCAATAGCTTTTTATGGCGCTGGCGAAAAACATTCCCAACCCCGCTAGACCAAGTAATGAGCCTAAAATGTTGGGAGTGCTATATAGGTAAAACAATAATTTGCGCGGCATATTTTTCTTTATTGGTATCCACGAATTTTTTTGAAAATTTGGCTCAATGATTTGCGTCCATCGAATACCCGGCCGCCGGTGCGTTCTGCTAAGACTTCCATATCGCGTACATTGGCTTCACCGAACAATATCGGAAAGGTTTTGATTTGCTTGGCATCTGCAGGGAGGGAGTCATAGAACTGTAAAAATTGATTCCGGGAGATGCCGTTGTTGTTTTCCCCGTCGCTCATTAGCACAATAGAGTAAAATCGGTCGGGGTCTTGGCTGCGGGCTTTTTGGGCTTCTACATAAGCGGCGCGTAGTGCACTGAATATGGCCGTACCACCACTGACTTTCAGACCGTCCACATAAGTGCGAATTTCCCGCATGCTTGTGCCTTGCGGATCCGTGTCGGTTATTGTAAACGACTGGGGTTTGTTGATATTGTTGTTAAACGTGATCATGGTGATTTTTTCGCGGCTTCTGAATCTTGAAAATTGGCCGGTGATACTGGTATCCAAACCGGTAAGATTCGCCAGAGCACCTTGTAAGCTATGTATTCGCGCACCTTGCATTGATCCGCTGACATCCAAAACCAAAAACGCATGCGACGGTCTGCGATGTTCATCTAAATAGGCAAATAATATTTCATTGATGGTCTCTAATTTACTGGGGAAGGGCAGTTCCACCAATATTTGTTTGGGAAACCGATCGCTGAGTTTGACTTGTGGAATAACCGGCCGTCGTTGGGTGTCTTGCATCAAGGTTCGTTGAAACTCAGGGATTTTTAAAAACTCCACCAAACGGTTGAAATCATCCCGTTTCGCGCTGTTCATTAGCATTATGGGGTAGTCGGCCGTGATGATGCCCTCGCTGGGGTATACCAAATGCAGTTTTTCTTGAAGCTGACCGCTATCGTTGAGCTGCATAAGTACGGATTCGTAGTTAATAATTCCGTCTAGCCGGTCTTGTTCTTTGACATAGGCTTCGGCAAGCCAGCCGGAGCTGCCGGCGATGAGCTTTTGGCCCTCAAAGAAATCTTTTAAAGCTTGTTTATCCACATCTTGAGCGCTAATAACATCACCCTTATTGGAAAACGCGGCGGTGACGCCCACGGTTGCGGTAAAGCCGGAGTTGGATGAGGCTGGGTTGGTCATGGCGTATTTCAATTCGCCGGACTTTGCTTTGTCGGCGATGTCGCGCCAGGTGAGATCAGTCTTATCCAACCAACCCCATTGTTTGGCTTTGCTCATTTTTACGCCCATGACTACGGGCGATAGCATGATTTTTTCCTGAGCCACAATACGCCGGTTTTGCCCTTGTAGCAAGCTGATGTACTTCCCGTGAGAAAACCAGGCGATATCCACGGGCTCACCAAGCACCAACTTTTCCGCGCCGTCCAAAGTACCGATGTATTTCATTTGCAAGCGCACGCCGGTGTTCTTTTCTATGGTTTTCAGATGCGGTTCCAAGTCTTTCAACTCGGAACCCGCCAGCACTGTCATCTCGGTGCTGGTGAGTGTGCCAAACTGATCGCAGCCGTTGGTTAACCATAAAATACTAAGGGCGCACGCAAGCGTTATAAGCTTTCGCATAGTTGACTCCTGATACAAACCAGTTGTTTTATATGAGTTATAGGTTATGTAAGTTACAAGCGAATATCGTCCTCGGCGGGAATCTGCAATGTTTGCGCAACTTCCTGAACTTTATCGCCCCGGACTTTGTCAACATACTCTTTGGCTTTGTCCACTTCGCCGCTCAGAAGATCCACTGTTTGCTTCATGTTTTCCAACGCTTTGACTTTGTAGTTAGACATCATATCCATAGTTTCGTAGATGTTCTGGAAAGCTTTTTTCAGTTTATCGATTTCCACCGTCGAGCTGGACGCTTGTTGTTGAATGTCCGCCGCCTGTTTCTTCAACAAGTTGCTAGTGGACTCGATCATGTTGCTGGTGGTGGTGTTCAGCGCGGTGATTTGTTCCAACACCATTTTTTGATTGGTCAGCGCTTGCGATACCATGACTGCTGTACGCAACGCGGATACCGTAGTGGTTGTGGCGCGATCCACACCTTTGATGAGTTCCAAGTTGTTTTTTCGAATCATATCCATGGCCAGGTACCCTTGCACGGTAACCGCGAGCTGGGTGAGTAAGTCGGTGATTTTCTGGCGTAGATAAAACAGCATTTCTTCCTTAACTATACGGGCTTTTTCCGCATCGGCAGTTTCGATGTGCGCGATTTTGGCTTCCAGCGCCGCATCGAGTTTTTTGCCCACGTAAACGTATTGTTCCATTTTTTGCATGAGGTTCCAGGCGTTAACCTTCTCCTCCTCAATGGCGGCATTGTCTTTTTGCAACTCTTCTTTACCGTCGTACAATGTCTGGATGATTTTATTGATGTGGGTTTGCGCGGATTGGTATTTGTAAAAATAATCACGCAATTTATCGCCGAAAGGGATTAAGCCGAATAATTTTTTCGGCGATAGCAAGTCGCCTTGTCTGGCCGGGTCCAAGTCTTCCACGGTGGTTCTTAAATCAATCAAGCCTCGGGAGATACTGGATTTCTCATCGAAAAATCCCTCGTTCATGGCGCGTACCGGTTTGTCCAATAAACGATTGGAGATATTTGCCGAGGCACGGATTTCTTCATTTCCCAATGCATGGATGTTGGCGACTTTTTCCTTAAACTCGTCGCTTTGTAAGTCCATGGACAATACGGTGCTTAGAAATTGATCTACCTTCACATCCAGTTTGTTTGTGGTGTCCATATCCAGTTTCACCATGCTGGCCGCGGCTTCTTTTTCCACCGGTTTTACCGGCGCGGGAGGAGACAGCGCTTCACTTTGTGATACAGTTTCCGGTGGGACCAATTCGATGCTCATATTAATTTTCTCCTTTGTATCGTTGTTCGATTAAGGTAATCATTCTTTCCAGAATTTCGTAACTGGGCGGCTCAATAACGTTCACTAACCGATCCGGAACCGCTAGGTTATGCTGCTTTACAAATTGTTTAAAACTGGCGACATCTTCGTTACGTAAGCCGTGTTCGATCGCGAGTTTTTGCAATTCGGGATTGGTGGTCAATGCTTCACCCAATTTTTCGCCGCCTTCGCTCAACGGAACTAATATGTGTTTAGTGAAAATGGTAGGTTCGGGATAAAGCATTACCATATCATCACTTACGCCGCCTTGGGGATTTGCTGCTTCAGACAAATATTGCGCCTCGTAAATCATGACCAGGGGCGCCTTGCCGGGACCCATCACCATATAATCCTTAAAGGGCACCGCACTGGAGTTTTCCACAAAACCCTGACGCAAATACAGTGCAGCCAAAGAATCGATAAGGGGTGAGATTTGAGCTTCGGAGTTAACAATATTACTGCCGTTTAGTATATAGCTCGCCAGTGCCAAATACATCGCCGCACTATTGGATTTGCGGATATCCGTGGACGTTACCAGAATGCTTTTATTCACGTTGTATTGTTTATTGTCTTTCAACTCGTTCCAGCGTTTTTCCTTGACGATATAATTCAGTAGTTTAGGTAAATCAACGATGTAATAAGCATTGTCCCGTTTCTCGACGATACCGTTGGCGATCAAGGTGTCGGCGATCATTTTCCAGGATGCGATGGTCATGGGGGTAAAAAACACCGAATAGCGTTTGTTGGCGTTATGTTCGAGGCGGATTTTCTCCGCCGCGGGCACGCCGGCGGGGAACGCGAAGTCATATTCCTTTAGATTAAAACTGGTGGCAATTTGGCGGGAACCTGCCTTTTGCACTTGGACCTCAAGCCCATTGCGTTTTAGAGCTTCCACTACTCTGGGATCATGAAAAAATTCATATTTTTCCGAGCCGATCAAGCCTTTCACGGTAATAATACTGCTCTGGCTGATTTGTTCGGATACGGACAAATACACCGCCGCGGCGACCCCGATGACAAGAATAATGGTTAACAACGGGCCTACAACTCTACGCATAACAACTCCTTAGCAGCCGGTTTTTATTAGTCACATCTCCGTTGACTATTATGGATTGTGTATGTGACCACACTATTATCGCGCCCATTTTAATTACATTTAATTTTATATCCACTTGATGATTCAGCGCTTTTTTTGGTGCCTTAACCGTTTTGTATATTTCTGATCTACAAAATTAATAAATATATATAATAATTAACTATAGTTAATAATAATTGACATCTAGTCTAGGTTGGAAGACATAATATGTCAAATATTACTTTGTGACGCAGTTCAAACTTTCAAAGGTTGTAATATGAATGAAACGTCATTAGTGAACACTCCGGAATGGTCGGCTGTCGTCAAACGGCTGATCAGGGCCGAGATGGCTTTGCATGACGTGACTTATGAAGAGCTATCGAAACGCCTGAAAAATCAGTTCGGTACGATACAAACCGCGAATAATCTTAAAACCAAAATCAATAAAGGAGTGCTGGGAGCGCAGTTGTTTTTGCAGATATTAAGTGTACTGGGGACGGAGTCGTTGGAGGTTTGTCAGGCAAGACGCTTGGTTGAGGAGATAAAAAGTAAAAGTGACGTGTAGGATCGTATCGACAATGATTTAGCGGTAGCGGCGAAATTTGTCTTCGCGTAATTTAAGCAAGCTGCGGATAGTGTCTACATCATCGCCGTTTGACGCAGCATAGTTCTCCCTGCTACGGCGCAGATCTAATAAATGTTGTTCGATATTTGCGGAGTTCAGCCGTATTCCAAAATCGGCAGGCACATCTTTGCTATCGATGTTGTACATGCGTTTAAGAATGAGGTCACCAACTGCCGCTGTGTAATGTGACGATTCCCAGTACCAGTGCATCACGGTCTTGGTGTCTCCCAGTCCGGGGACGGTTTCCATAGTAACGGTATTATATCCGGTAAAATCCCATAACTGGACCGGTTCCGCAGGGGAGTAATGTTCATTGGCATTTTCGATAATACGTACCATTTCCCGCTTCCATGTTTCGAAGGTGTGCCATTGGTTTTCTTGATAGATGATTTCCTGTTGACGGGCATGAACAGGGTTTATAAAAATTTTTAACTTTGTGTTGTTGGCCAAACAGGCATTGACTAAATTAGTGAATGCTTTGATGTTGGTCGACTGTTGTTCCGAATTGTTAAATACATACCGCCCCCGTTGGGAGTCAGTATATCGTTGTTGAAATATATATTTTTTTTCCTGAGTTTGGAACATCTTGCCATGGCCCAGCGACGCCTGTCGATTCTTGAACGTCAGTGGTGAACGTTGGCCGTTATATAAGTAGTCCTGATTTCCCGGGGTGGATTGTTGTAACACGGTTTTAACGGACGCACGTAATGCGTCCAGTGACAATAAATAATACAAATTGGCTTCAATGTCGCTGGTTCTGATATTTCGCCGATGAGCATTGATCCTTGAGGATACTTCTTTATCCCGTATATACTCTTTGAACATTACCAGGTCCACGCCCAACAACACGTTTTTCACCGGCCGAATGGTGTTGGCGTGCAGGAAATATTCATTCACCACAGACATGGTGCCGCTGACCAGCGACAAATTATAAGTGGGAAGTTTAGCATCCAGCCAATACGGGCTGTTTGGATTGATCCCCGTTTCTGTCCTTGACGATCCGAGTACAAGACTTTGCGGTTTTATGAGGCCGATCGCCTGCAATTTATTCCTGCTGTCTTCTATATTAATGGCGGGTTTGTGAATATTGACACCGGGAATTTCCATCCATCGAAACACGCCAAATGGATCTATTATAGCGTTGGCTAAGCTTACAAAAACCAGTGTCAGTCCGGCGGCCAGTACGGCGTATAGAATGAAAGCATTTTGTTTTTTCATTTTAAAACTGAAAATATACAAAAACCTGGGTGTGTGAAATATTCATAATACTCATAACTAGTAAAATACCGATTATAACTCCCCACATTGGTGTGAGTCGCACTACAGGCCATGGGTTTTTAAGGAAATACGGAATTTTTACCTTAATTTTTCCACTTCGCTTGAATGGGTCAATGCCTATTTTATAGTTCGCCAGCCACTGTTGGGAGTTCGGTAGAATCCATACAATTACAAACAATGCTCCCATACTCAACAATTGCCCGGCTGTTATGGATAGCGGGGGTGCTACCGCCTGGGGCACGTTCAAGCCCAGCATTGACTGAAGAATGATCCAGGCGCTGTCAATTGAATCCGCCCGGAAAAAAATCCGTGTCAACATACCTGCCGTGAATGTAATCACAACGCCTAATGCGATGCCCCAGCGGGTTTTTCGTGCGAGGTCGTGGCCCAGCTTACGCCTGATTACATGCCACAGGTGATTACACACCATAAATGCCGCATGCAATCCTCCCCATACTATGAATGTCCAGTTGGCGCCGTGCCACAGACCGCCTAATAATACACTGGCGACAAGACCGCTGTGATGGCCAATCTTGAGTTTGCGATTACGCACCAAGGGAAAATAGACATGGTTGCGCATGAAGCGGGCGAACGTCATATGCCAGCGATTCCAAAAATCGAATATGTTTACCGCCTTGTACGGTGAGTTGAAGTTAAAAGGCAAATTCACGCCGAACATTCTGCCTAAACCTATGGCCATATCCGAGTAAGCGGAGAAATCAAAATAGATTTGAAACGCGTAGGCTAATAATGCCCACCAAGCGGATACTGAATCCACTGAACCATATTGATTGGCCGATAAAAAGAGCGGGTCGGCGATTTCTCCCATGCCGTCTGCAATGATGACCTTTTTGAACAGTCCGATTGTGAACAGTGCCAGACCTACTGATATATTCTCTTTCACCTTTTGGTACTTATTTTTATCCGCGAATTGCGGCATCATTTCGTTGTGAAGAACTATAGGGCCTGAAATCAATTGCGGAAAAAACGACACAAATAACATGTAGTCCAGCAATTGAACATTTTTAATGTTACCGCGATAGGTGTCCACTAAGAACGCGATTTGTTGAAAAGTAAAAAAAGAAATGGCAAGTGGCAGAATAATTTGGTTCAGATGAAAATTGCTACCGGTAAGGCTATTAATATTGTCAATAAAAAAATTGGCGTATTTAAAATAAGCCAGTAACAACAAATTACCCGTTATGCCCGAAACCAGTAATGTTTTCCGTGTAAATCCTTTATCGGATTGAACATGTGGATTGAGCAGCCGGCTGATGGCGAAATTAAATGCAATGGAACCGATTAATATGATCAAATACACCGGTTTCCACCATGCATAAAACACCAGGGATGCCGCGACCAGCCAGGCAATTGCGATCTTATGACCGAATAGCCGCCCAAAATAATAAAAACCGAATAACGATAGCGGCAAAAACAAAAAGATGAAAATATAGGAATTAAACAGCATATAGTAAGCTTTTCCGAAAAATCCGTGGATTGGTACAGTTCACTCGCACATTTCTACTGCCATCAACCTATTAAAAGAGGTTGTGATTTTTTTTCAAATAATATCTCTCGATGAGATTTCTTTACTAGTGGTATGGCTTCAATACATAACGTGTTGGTAGGAGCGTCCCTATGGGGCGCGAATTGCGATGGTTGATGATGCAACGCAAGTCGCGGTGCACAGCTCCCTCCTACCAGCGTGTCTACTCAATTAAAATATGCCAAATATCTCCGTTTGTTGGCAACTGTTTTACATAGAGCGGCTGTAACCAAAACTGCTTGGCGGATTTTTCAATAGTGAAATAATGCAATGCCATATTCTTTGAAGATTCATTGCGAGGCGATGAACTGGCGGCGGCTATCAATAGGCGAGACTTTGGATCGTACACTACCTGATTGCTCCTTAAGGCTGGAAACATACTCTCAGTGCCACTGTCTTCATTCAGGCTTATTTTTGTTAATCTCCAAGGTGTATCGGACAGGTTTACGTTATCACCGGCGGCGGTGGATCCATCCGATTTGGCCTCCAGCACGTATATTCCTGTTTCGTAGTAGTCTGCAAAAACAATTTCCTGTTTCCCGTCCTGGTCTATATCGGCAATAGTCAACTCCCTGCCCAAGCGCACGTTTGCTTGAGCGAGTGTGTGAGTCGAGTACCGGTTGCCAGTCTTGTCAATGGCGATAAATTGCATAGGCTCGGCAAACTCGTATTTACCCGCATCATATACTTCGACCTGGGGGGCGACTTCTACTATGAGTTCATCAACATTGTCATTGTCCCAATCGAAAATAGCTATTTCTTTTGCGTGGCTTGCATAGTCTTTATATAAATCGATAACGATTTGTTGCTTGTGTTTTAATGTTTTCCAGTCTATATCAACGCGCACTATGCTGCCTTCCTGCCCCAGGCCGCCGGTCACATTCTTGGTGGTATAAGTCACATAACACTCTACGATGCCATCATTGTCCAAATCCCCTAATTTCAGCGCATGGGCGATACCGTTGTCGTAACCGTACAGGTGGAACATGATGTGTTTTTTAGTGACCAGGTTGTATACATGCATATCGGCATTGTCGTGCCCCACTGCGACCAGATAGTTGTTGTAAATTTGGATATCGCGGATTCGCAGTCCGTTGTTTTGAAACAGCAGCGTTTTTTCGGCCGGCTGAGTGATATCAATCAATTCAACACGGCCTTTTCGGGCTTTGGGGGAGGTATGCCTGCCGCGTCCCCACGTTGTAACCAGATGCGTGTCGTCGATTTTGAGCGTCTTGAACGCGGCTAACGTTGAGTGTGGCCCCAAAGGATTGTCATACCACATCAGGTCCAGCGCCGTGTAGTATACGCCTTTTGATGTGGAGACTATTAATGTGGTTTCAGAGCCAGTCGCTGTACAGATTGTCAGTACAGCCAAACTCAAAGTTATTAGCTTCCATATTCCTAAAACAAGAGTAGTTGGTCTTCGCATTACATTCTTAATTTCGACAAGGTGATAGATTCAAGTTCTGAGTTGGTTCCACTGTAGGGTGCGTTTCACACACCGGATTGGACTAAGTGAAATTAACACCTTATATAAACTAAATCTTGGTGGTGTATCAGTGCGTGAAATGCACCCTACGCCTTTGATTGTCTGTTACACATTTGAATCCCGGGATTTACGATAGGAAAATTAACAAGCGGCAATGCATAGGGTAGGTTCCTATACATTGCCCGAATTTAATCATCGCCCGAAAATGACCGTTAATTGTTATGTTAAAGGGTTTAGCTGGATATCAGCGAGAATAACCCTCTGTAGTATCAGGGGGTGGATAATCGTATTCATCTAAAATTCCCTGGCCGGGAAGAAGGTGTATAGTCCACTGATAAGGAATGTCGGGATAGATATACTCTATGCGGAAGGTGTTTAGATAACCCGCCGGGCTGTCTACATTGGGTGTCATAATACCGGTTGCATTGATGCC